>JAPLSF010000302.1 GCA_026398785.1 Pseudomonadota bacterium
GACTCGCGCAGGGTAGATGCGGCCGGCAGCTCGGGTTCCTGACGGACGGATACGATGCGCACCCCGCCAGACTTCTGCATCTCGCCGTCGTCGAGTGCGATCCGGCCCGCGATCACTTCCAGCAGCGACGACTTGCCGGTGCCGTTGCGGCCGATCAGGCCGATGCGTTCGCCCGGCTCGAGACTGAACTCGGCGCGGTCAAGGAGTGGATGGGCGCCGAAGGCGAGTTCGGCGTCGATGAGGGTCAGCAGGGGCATGAGGGGCGCGAGCATCGCACGATGCCCGCGCCCTCCGCTATCCGGTTTCCCGCGTCAGGTACCCGTGGCAGGTGCGGCGTCCGCTGTCGTGGCGGCGGTTGCATCCGCGGCCGGCTCCGCAGCGGCTGGTTCGGACGGCGCTTCCTGCAAGCCAAGTTCCTGCAGCACCTTGGAATCGCTCTCTTCCTCGGCCACGATGTTGTGGCAGGTGCCGCACTTCTTGCCGATCTTCTCGCCCGTGTCGGTCTTGTGCTTGTTGTCATGGCAGCGGAAGCAGCCCGGCGAATTCTGGTGGCCGATGTGGTTCGGGTAGGTATTCCAGACGACCTTCATCTGCGGGAAATTGTTCCAGGCGTACGCGTCGCCCAGCGCTTTGCCGGCCTGCTCGACTGCAGGCGACGCCGCGAGGTCGGGATAGTTCTTCGCGTAGAAGGCCTTGACGGCCGCGGAGATGCCGGCGCGCGCCGCATCGTGCGACGGGTACTGAGTCTCGGTCAGGATGCGCACGCCTTCGCGCTTGATGAACGGCAGGGTCCGGTCGATGCGGCCCTCGGAGATCGCCAGGTCGACCTCGAACGGAGCACTGTTGTAGATGTGCGAGGGTCGGTTGTGGCAATCCACGCAATCCATCGTCCGCCACTCGAGCCCAGCCGGCGCCGCCTCGTCGATCTTGAAGAGCTTCTTTGACCCCTCAGTCTTGTCCGTCAGTTCGATCTCATAGATTTTCTCACGGGTTGGATCGGCGAGGTAACGCAGCATGTGGTTCGGGTCGACGTGCCAGTGGATGCCGTGCGACTTGCCGTCCTGCTGGCCGCCGATCTTGACCATGAGCGCGGTTTTCTGCTCGGTGTTCTGCTCGTCGTCCGCGAAATGCGTGCGGACCTTGAGGCGCTGGCCGATGAACTTGGTCGGCCAGTGGCACTGCTCGCAGGTGCCGTTGGCCGGGCGCAGCGAGTGGACCGGCGTCGGGATTGGCCGCGGGTACAGGTCGAACGCGACCGCAATCAGCTGCCACGAGCCGGAGATCTTGGCCTTCACGAACCACTGGGCGCCCGGGCCGATGTGACAGCCCGCACAGCCGACGCGTGCGTGCGGCGAGCGCTGGAAGGCGGTGTATTCTGGCTGCATGACCTTGTGGCAGGCCATGCCGCAGAACTCGGTCGAGTCCATGTAATGCACGGCCTTGAAGGTCAGGCCCGCGGCCAGTGCCAGCACCGGAATGGCCAGCGCGACGAACGTCACGAGCACGCCGCGTGTGCTTTCCTGGTTGAGGTCAATGATCGGCAGGTGGCCGATCTCCTTGCCCTGTGCCGCGAGTCTTGCGTCCCTGCGCTTGCGCCACCATAGCCCGAGCGGGATCAATGCCAGTCCGAGCAGGAACAGCATCGGGAAGATGACGAAGGTCAGGATGCCGAGGTAGGCGCCACCTTCGAATCCCATGGCCTGCATCACCAGCAGCATCGCGATCAGCAGCAGGCTGACCACCACGAGGACGGTGCCGACCAGGCTCAGGAGATTGCCCGTGATGGCGGAGAAGAAGTGCTTGATCATCGATGAACCCCAGGGCTGTGCGCACATTTGTCGTTGGTCGCCGGTGCGACCCACAGCCCGGGCCACCGACGCGCGTCAGCATACTGCCGACGCCCTGCATGCTCCACCTGACACCGCGGCGGCCGGCCTGGGGTCAATCCCCGGACCGGCCGCAGCGACACGCGATCCAAGTCAGAACAAGTGCATGGCGCCACTCGCCAGCGCCTTGAAGATCAGCCAGGCGAGCCAGATTCCGGCCGCCACCGCGGCAAAGCCGAACACGTGCGCCACCTGCAGTTGCGCGTGCGTCGGTGCCGGCACGAAATGCTGCTCGAGCGGTGCAACGGCATGCTGCCCGTGAAGATCACCGGATCCATCGGGAAGCTTTCTGGCCGCAGGTGCGTGTGGAAGAAGTGGAACAGGAAGATGAAGCCAGTGGCGAGCAGGGCCTCGTCGCTGTGGATGATGTAGGCCGCGTTGAGCGCCCAGCCCGGCAGGAACTTCGTGAAGAAATCCGGGTACCACAGCATCAGGCCTGAGACGCCGATCATGCCCACGCCCCAGAACACCGCCAGGTAGTCGAACTTCTCCCAGTACGACCAGCGGTCGAGCGACGGCCGCGGGCCCTGGTACAGGAAGTACTT
>JAPLSF010000396.1 GCA_026398785.1 Pseudomonadota bacterium
ACCATATTTCGTGACATGCATTTCCCGAAGGCTTCAACCGTTTCGTTACCTCCACAGTTGCTCCGGTAGCTTCCGGCTGGAGCACTTGCCGGGTGGGACTTGCACCCACTGGAAAACGCCGCCTTTGCACGGCGCACACCCTGAGCGGCCTGTCACCTCTCGCGAAGCAGACGCTATTCCGAACGCGGTAAGCCGGCTGAAGTGTGGGCCGGGAAATGACCCCAGGGTCCGCAGCCGCGCCGTCAGATCAGCCTGGCGCGGAGCTTCTGGTATTCGGCGTCGGTGATCGAGCCCTTCGCCTTCAGTTCGTCGAGCTTCCGGATCTCATCGGCGGCGCTGAAGCCGACGAAGTTCCGCATCTCCTCCCGCGCCTGCGACACCTGAGCCTGTTTGCGCTCGGCCATGCCGCCGCCCTGGGTGAGCAGGTAGGCGAAGACGCCGAGATAGGGAAGGACGATCAGGAAGATGACCCAGATCACCTTGGCCACGCCCGAGCTGTCGCGACGCCGGAAGAGGTCGCTGAACACCGAGATCAGCAGCCAGATCCAGATCACGAACATGAAAATGACGAACACGTCGACTAGGAACGTCCCGAACGTCACGCCGCCCAGGTGCAATGCTGCTACTCGGTCCATGTCGCTTCTCCTTGCTATGTGCTGTGAAGAACTGTCGCCGGCGCGAGTATTGCACGGATCACTCTTGCCCAAGACCGATGCGTGCATTCTGGGAGCGGCCCTGACGCAGGAGGCGGATTGGGCGCGTGATGGGAATCGGAACCCATGCTGGCGGTCGGGCACAACGCAAGGAATGGCCGCGTCCGGGAATCGGGCACCGATCCTTGAACGACTGCTTGTGGCCGGTCCCGGGCCACCCATGCACCCCTGGCCGAGCCTCAAGCGTCACCCGTTTGGGGGACCGTTCCCGACCGAGACTAATGTGTGAAAACGCCAAGCCAGGTTCACGACAGTCACGTTCTTTGTGACTCGTTCTGCCAAATCGAAAAGCATCGAAGCTACGACCGCGAAGTTGACAGTGGATTATGCGTCTCGTGCGGGTCGTGCGCGTTTTCTCACCGCCTCGACCCACAGCAGAAGTTCGTCGTGATACAAAGCCGACGCTCAACGTTCAACCTGAGCGGCCGAGTGTCGCACGGTCACAGGGCCCAGTTGCCGTACACGGTCAGCACGACGGCCAGCGACTGGTCGTACGAGCCCACCAGATTGCCGCGCCCGCCGAGCACCGGGGGAAGCGTGCTGCGCTTGTCGACGTCCATGTTGCCGCCGTAGAGCAGCGCCGTCGTGAATCCCCACTTGAACGATTCGCTGGCCTGCTTTTCGCCGCCGGCACCCAGCCGCCACGCCGAGTTGACCGGGAACAGCGGCGAGATGTCGTTGCTGTCCTGGAAGCCCGAGTCGTAGGCGAGGCCGACGTTCACTTTCCACTGGCTGTTCGTGCGGTACTGCGCGCCCATGGCGACGTGCCAGGTGTCGTCGAACGACAGTGGGTTGGTGAGGCTCACCGGGTTCTGACTGTTGTCGATGCCGATCTCGACCTCGCCGAACTCCGACCAGTCCTGCCAGCCGACGTTACCCATCAGGGCCCAGCGGTCGTCGATCTCGGTGTACACGCTCCCCATCACCTGCTGCGGCACCTTGGCGCCGACATCCACGCGCGCATCAAGCAGGCCGCGCGACTGCAGCAGCGCGGTCAGGATCGGGCCGATCCCGGAAAACTGCGCCGGGCCGCTGAAATCGAGGTCGATCTGCGACGTATACGTGAGCCCGAGGCGCGTGCCCGGGGTCGGCTCGTACAGCACGCCGACGTTGCCGCCCCAGCCCCAGGTGTCGTCGTCGATCTCGAGGCGACCATCGCCCAGCGACGGCAATGCGTTGTTGATCGCGACCCGCTGGTCGAACATACCGTACATGGCATTGACGCCCGCGCCGAGCGACAGCTTGTCGCTCACGCGATACGCGATCGACGGCACGACGGATACGCCGACGAGGTCGGCGTCCTGCACGCGGTAGCGACCCGCCCAGTCGTCTTCGTAGTCCAGCATGGAGCCGAAGTTGCCCGCCACGGCGAAGCCCAGCGCGATATCGGGCGACACGCGATGCGTCAGGAACGCGCCGCCGCCCGGGACGTAGCCGTTCGAGCCGAACGCGCGGCCGCCGTCGCCGCTGCCCAGACCGGGCGAGGTGGCGCCATCGACCGAGAACTGCGTGTTCAGCCACATCAGCTGGCCGCCGACGAGCACTTGCGTGCCATCGAGCTTCGTCATGCCGGCCGGATTGGTGAACGCGGTGGAGGCATCATGCGCGCGTGCGGCATAGCCGGCCGCAGCGAGACCTGGCTCGGCGGTGCCGAATTCGTAGAGCAGCAGTCCGCCGGCCTGGGCGGTGCTGGCGATGAGGGCTGTCGCTGCAACTGCAGCCGTCGCTGAGCCTGCCAAGAATGCCCTGCGCACTTCGGTCATGATCGATCCTCTGATGGTTTGCAACTGACTGACCCGGACTCCGCGATCACCGCCACTGGCGCACACGTACGAAGCGCGGTCAGTGCTCCAGACCATCGTTGTATTTCAGGTCACCTTCCGCACCGAGCAGCGCCGGCGTGGCCATCGTTGCAGGCAGCATCCGGCTTCGATCCAGCACGCGATCCAGTTCGGCCAGCGCGTCGCCGCCCCTCGCCGGGGCGCCCTTGCCGAGCACGAAGTCGGCCAACTCGCTCCGCGTCACGTCGACGTGACGAGCGCCCCGGGAGGCGACCGGGGAGATCACGAGTACGCTGTTGCGCAATTCGACCTGCCTGATCTGCGGATCGCCCTCGGCTGCGATAGTGAAGACCAGCCGCTGGCCCTCGGCCTTGCGCGGATCGACGAGGTAGCGAACGAACTGCAGGTTCTGGTCGAGGGAGGCGCGCGCCAACTGGTCGGCGCGCGGCGTATTCAGGAACGTCCGGATCGCATCCAGCGTGACCGGCTGCCCCTGCATCAG
>JAPLSF010000168.1 GCA_026398785.1 Pseudomonadota bacterium
AAGTCGACGGTGCCGGTCGGCACGGCAGACAAGGTCAGGGAGCGCATCGAGCAGGCGCTCGGCGAGCGCGGCATGAGATTCGAATTCGACGTGGTCTCGAACCCCGAGTTCCTCAAGGAAGGCGCGGCGATCAACGACTTCATGAAGCCCGACCGCGTGGTCGTGGGCACGGACAACCCGCGCACGGCCGAACTGCTCAAGACGCTGTACGACCCGTTCACGCGCAGCCGCGACCGCATGATCGTGATGGACGTGCGCTCGGCCGAACTGACGAAGTACGCAGCCAACGCGATGCTGGCCACGAAGATCAGCTTCATGAACGAGATCGCCAACCTGGCCGAGCGCATGGGCGCCGACATCGAAAAGGTTCGCGTCGGCATCGGCTCGGACCCGCGCATCGGGTACAGCTTCATCTACCCGGGTGCCGGTTACGGCGGCTCGTGCTTCCCCAAGGACGTGAAGGCGCTGGTCCACAGCGCCGGGGAGCACAAATTCGACGCGCAGCTGCTGCGGGCGGTCGAGGCCGTCAACAAGAACCAGAAGCAGGTCGTGTACCACAAGATTCGCGATTACTTCGGCGGCAAGCTCAAGGGCAAGACCGTCGCGCTCTGGGGGCTGGCGTTCAAGCCGAATACCGACGACATGCGTGAGGCACCGGCGCGTGACCTGATGGAAGCGCTCTGGGCCGCCGGGGCGACCGTCCGTGCGTACGATCCGGTCGCCATGGGCGAGGTCGGACGCATTTATGGCCAGCGCGACGACCTCGAGCTCGTCGCTGATGCCGAAGCGGCGCTCGACGGCGCCGATGCACTGGCGATCATCACGGAGTGGCAGGAATTCCGCAGCCCGGATTTCGACACCATCCGCGACAAGCTGTCGAACCCGGTCATCTTCGATGGCCGCAACATTTACGATCCGGGCCTGGTGAAGTCGTTCGGGTTGCAGTATTTCGGCATCGGCCGGAATTCCTGACCCGGGAATCCAACATGCTTACACCCCTGATCCTGTCCGGCGGCTCCGGCACGCGCCTCTGGCCGCTCTCCCGCGAGATGCATCCCAAGCAACTGCTGCCGCTCATCGGCAAGCGCACGATGCTGCAGGAAACGGCCGCGCGAGTGAGCGGCCTGCCGGACCTCGCGGCGCCGATCGTAGTCTGCAACGAAAGCCATCGCTTCATGGTGGCGGAGCAGATGCGTGAGTGCGGCACGACGCCGCAGGCGATCATCCTGGAACCGATCGGTCGCAATACGGCGCCGGCTGTTGCGGTTGCCGCGCTCGTCGCGCTCGATTGTGCGCGCAAGAGCAAGGGCGGCAACGAGGCCGACCCCATCCTGCTCGTGCTGCCTGCCGATCACGTCATCCGTGACGTGCAGGCATTTCAGTCGGCCGTGGTAGCCGGACGAACCGCCGCTGCAGCCGGCAAACTGGTCACGTTCGGCGTCGTGCCGGATCGGGCGGAAACCGGCTACGGTTACATTCGTCGCGCCAAAGGCGACGGACCGACTTACCCCGTCCAGCAGTTTGTCGAAAAGCCCGACGCGGCGATGGCGCAGACGTACGTCGAATCGGGCGAGTACTACTGGAACAGCGGCATGTTCATGTTCCGCGCCCGGGTGTACCTCGCCGAGTTGAAGCTGCACGCGCCGGCGATGCTGTCGGCCTGCGAAGACGCCGTCGCGGCCGCGACGCGCGATCTGGATTTCACGCGGCTGCCCGCGGCGGAGTTCGGCGCCTGCCCCAGCGACTCCATCGACTATGCGGTGATGGAGAGGACGGACTCGGCGGTGGTCGTGCCGCTCGACGCCGGCTGGAGCGACGTGGGTTCCTGGTCGGCCCTGCAGGACGCCCTCCCGCGCGACGATCAGGGCAATGTCGTGACGGGCGACGTGCTGCTCGAGGATTCGAGCGGTTGTTACCTGCATTCGACCAGCCGCCTGATCGGTGCTGT
>JAPLSF010000324.1 GCA_026398785.1 Pseudomonadota bacterium
ATCCGCACGCTGGGCGAACTGCGCCAGGCCAATCCGTCGCGACTGCGACCGGTCTTCGGCCGCTATACCGAGCGCGTGCAGCAGCGGGCCGCGGGCATCGACGACCGCCCAGTCATCCCGGATGTGGACGAGAAGCAGATCAGCGCCGAAGAGACGTTCGACATGGACATTGCCGATCCCGCGCGCCTGCACACCGAGATTCACCGCCTCGCCGACAAGGCCTGCTCGCGACTGCGCGCGCGGAAGCTGCTGGGCGGCTGCGTGACCGTAAAAATCCGGCGAGGCGACTTCACCACCTACACGAGGCAGCGCCAGGTCGAGCCCCGCACGCAGGAAACGCGGGTCGTGGCGCGGGTCGCGGTCGAGTTGCTCGATGAGTGGCGGCGCGCCCAGCCGCAGGCCGCCTTGCGGCTGCTGGGCGTCGGCGTGAGCGACCTGGGCGAGGAAGTCCAGGCCGACCTGTTCGGCGCGCCGGAATCCACGCGCAACCGGCAGCTGGATGCCGCCGTCGATGCCGTGCGGGAGAAATTCGGCACCGTCGCGCTGCGGCCCGCGAGCACGATCGTCAAGCCGCACGAGTGACGCTTCAGCGCACGCGGTCGAGCGGGATTGTTTCCAATTCAAGCGAGACGAGACTCGTGGCTGTGCCTGCTGCCGGCAGCCGGAACTCGATCGGTGCCAGCAGGCCGGACCCGAAGTAGCGGGTTTCGCTCAAGGCGATCAATTCGATTTCCGCCGCAGCTCCGTTCTCGCGCGCATACAGCTTGCCTGCTTCGAGGCGCACCTCGATCGTCCAGTCGAGTTCCGCGGAACGATAGGTTCCGGGCAGGCGCTGGAGCATGGCTTCCCCCACCGGCACGCTCGTCGGCAACACGAGGTGGTTGTGCTCGCCGAACGGATGCTCCTGTCCACACACGTCGCAATGGCGCGGTTCGCCGGTGTTGCCCACGTAGTGCGCGACCGGGTAGGCGTCGCCGAGCGCGTCGTACATGGCACCGAGGTCGTCGTCCGTGAGGCCGCTGAACGCCGTCCACGGCATGATCGGATGCAGCGAACCGCCCTTGCCCGTGTGCATCACGCTGATGAACGCTTCCCGCGGATACGCGACGCCGGACTCGTGGCGCGTGAGATTGGCGCTGAACGCCTTGCGCGACCCCCGACCGACCTCGTTGCCGCCGCCGAACAGGCCCGGATTGCGCGGCGCCTCCCACGCGGTATGACAGCCTGCGCAATCGGCGACACCGAGCAGGTAGCGGCCGAGTGCCTTCGTGTCATCGGTGGCGGGTCCAGTGACCGGCGCTGTGATGGGTTTCGGATTCCTGGCATTGGCAGCCTGCTCGTCGGCGGGCAGCACGGTCGGCGGCAGGGCGTTGCGCACCGGCGGCAGCGTACGCAGGTACACGACGACTGCGGCAAGGTCCTCATCGGCCAGGCCGGCGAATGACCGGTACCACATGCCCCAGTACAGGGCCCGCCCGTCGTGGCCGATACCCTCGCGGATCGCCCGGGCGAGCATGTCGTCGGTCCAGCCGCCGGCTCCCGTCGCGACATCCGGCGTAATGTTGGGTGCCACGATGCGTCGACCGGCGCGCTCGCTCATCACCGTCCCCGCGCCTTTCCTGCTGGCAATCGGCGGCGCTCCTGGCGCGTTCCAGTCCCTCTCGGAGTGGCAGACGAAGCACTGCAGCAGGTGCTCAGTCAGGTAGTGCCCGCGCTCGGCCCGGCCCGGAGTAGCCTCGAAGGTGCGGTCCGTCAACGGTCGGGCCCGCGGATAGTCGGGCTCGGCGGCCCCGACGACCGGCAAGAGCGCGAGGTTGAGCAGCAACAACAGCACGCGTGTGGCCATCGGTCCGTTTCCCCAGGTCCAGACTCCATCTGGAATGTAGCAGCACTCCCCGAGCCGGGGTTCGTCAATCCCGCGGGGATGAGGGGTGAGCGCCGACCGGGGTTCAGGCATGATTGGCGTCCCCCGCCGGTCACGGCAGGCTTAACTCCGCATGTATACGAGCTTTTTCGGTCTCCAGGAAAAACCGTTCGCGATCACGCCGGACCCGCGCTACCTGTACCTCAGCGAGCGGCACGCCGAGGCATTGGCGCACCTGCTGTACGGCATCAACGAGGCGGGCGGCTTCATCCAGCTGACGGGCGAGGTCGGCACCGGCAAGACGACGGTCATCCGCAGCCTGCTCGAGCAGTTGCCGGGCCATGCCGAGGTGGCACTGATCCTGAACCCGCGCATCACGCCGCAGGAGTTCCTGCTGACGATCTGCGAGGAACTGCACCTGCAGGTCCCTGCCGAAGGCCGCAACAGCACCAAAGCGCTGATGGACCTGCTCGGGCACTACCTGCTTGAAGCCCATGCGCGCGGACGCCGCGTCGTGCTGATCGTCGACGAGGCGCAGAACCTGAGCTTCGAGACGCTCGAGCAGGTGCGCCTGCTCACCAACCTCGAGACGGCGACCACGAAACTGCTGCAGATCATCCTGATCGGCCAGGAAGAACTGCGGGCGCTGCTCGAGCAACCCGACCTGCGCCAGCTCGCGCAACGGATCACGGGGCGGTATCACCTGAGCCCCCTTGGCCGCGACGAATCCGCGGGTTACGTGAAGCACCGCATGCGCGTGGCGGGCGCAACGGCCGAAGCATTCACGCCGGGCGCGCTGCGCGAGATATTTCGGCTGAGCAACGGCATACCGCGCGTGATCAACGTCGTCAGCGACCGCGCGTTGCTCGGCGCCTTCACGCGCGAGGAGCATCGGGTCGGCGCGTCCTACGTCCGCCAGGCAGCCTCCGAAGTGTATGGCCGGCCGATTCCCGCGCCGTGGCTGCGCTGGGCCACGGCTGGCGCCGTCGTTGCAGCACTGGCGCTGGTCGCGTTCGGCGCGTGGTCGGTGTTCGGACGCAACGACGCAAAGACCGCCGCAGCGAATGCTCCGGTGGTCGCTCCAGCGAGCCGTGCTGCGCCGGTTGCCGCACCGGTGGCAGCCACTCCATCCGTCGCGATCGTGCCCGCCCTCGATCAACTGCTGGCGCAGAACGCGAACGACACCACCACCGAGGCAGCGCTCGCGCGCCTCTTCACGCGCTGGAACGTCACCTATGCCCCGAACCGCGGTCGCGGCTGCGAACAAGCCACCGCACAAGGTCTC
>JAPLSF010000208.1 GCA_026398785.1 Pseudomonadota bacterium
AGACGAACAGCCCGACGGCGTCCGTCTCGCGCAGGAAGTTGGCGAAACTCATCGTGGTCAGGGCTTCGGTGGGATGCATGGCCGGATCCTGTAGTCAGTCTTGCAACGAGAAAGTGATGGGGACGATGCACCAGGCGCGCAATGGCACGCCGTCGCGCTTCGCCGGCTCGAACCGCCATGTGCGCACGGCATCGAGTGCCGCCTGGTCGAGGCCTGCGTCGCCGCTGCTCGTGCCGATCGTCGCGTCCTGCGGTCGCCCGTCCTCGCCGACCAGCACGCGGAGGCGCACCGTGCCTTCGATCCCCAAGCGCAGGCAACGCGGCGGGTAGACGGGTGGCTTCATCTCGAGCAGCTTCATCTTCCAGTGGACCGGGGTTTGCTGGGCCGTGGCGGGTGCGGTCGAGTCGCCGTCACCGGTTCCTGCGGGCATCGGCGGGCCAGGCTCGCCGGGCAGCAGTTCGTCACCCACTTCATAACGCTTGACCTGCGTGTCCGGCGGCACCGGATTCGTGGTGGGCGTGTCCACGAGGATCGGCACGGGGCGCGTGATTCTGGGCCGCTGTTTGACCGCGTCGGTCGCGGTGTCCGGTGCCTGCTGCACCTCGGGCGGCAGGCGTGGTGGCGGCAGCTTGAGCAGGCTCACCTGGAAGATGGGGGGTGGCGGCTCGTCGTCTGCCGATTCAAGGCGGGTCAGCAGGAGCCGCCCGATGCCGGCGGCGTGCAGTGCGGTGACGACCAGCAATACCAACGCGGCGCCCCACGTCAGGCGTTCGTCGTGAACGTATCGGTCGATCCGCATCCGGTGCCAGGGACGTGTCGCGTCCCGCTGATCCGTCGCTGTGAATGGATCGAATGTACTGGAAGTACGCCCTGCCTGCGGCTCCGAAGGCTCAGCGGAAATGCCTAGGTGGCAATGGACTTGCCGAAGATGGGGCCCTTACCAGCCGCAGGTCTGGCCCTTGTTCTGTTCCTTGAGCCAGCCCTGCAACGGCTTGAAGTACTCGATGATCGCCGAGCCGTCCATCTGCCGCGTGCCGGTCAGCTCATAGAGCGTGTCCTGCCACGGCTGGCTCGCGCCCTTGGCGAGCATCGCGCCGAACCTCTTGCCGGCTTCCTCGTTGCCGAAGATCGAGCACTCCGACAGCGGCCCCTTGTACCCGGCGGCCTCGCAGAGCGCCTTCTGGAACTGGAACTGCACGATGAACGACAGGAAGTACCGCGTATACGGCGTGTTGCCCGGGATGTGGTACTTCGCGCCCGGATCGAAGTCGGCCTCGGTGCGTTCGACCGGCGGTCGGATGCCCTGGTACTTCTCGCGCAGTGCCCACCATGCTGCGTTGTAATTCTCCGGCGTGACCTGGCCCGAGAACACCTGCCAGCGCCATTCGTCGATCATCTTGCCGAACGGCAGGAACGCGATCTTCTCCAGCGCCATCTTCATCTGCTGGTTGATGACCGCTTCCTTGCTCGGCTTCGATTCGGGCACCAGTCCGATCTTCGCGAGGTACGCCGGCGTCATCGACAGCGTGACGGTGTCGCCGATCGCTTCGTGGAAGCCGTCGTGCGCGCCGTTCTGGAACATGAACGGCTGGTCCTTGTACCAGAGGTAGTAATAGACGTGACCCATCTCGTGATAAATGGTCTTCAGCTCTTCGAGTGTCGGGCGCGTGCACATCTTGATGCGC
>JAPLSF010000053.1 GCA_026398785.1 Pseudomonadota bacterium
TTCTTCAACGAGCTGTATGGAGCGGACGCGCGCCGTCGCGACGCCGACATGATCAAGGTGCAGCGCGCCATGGAGCGCCTGCTGCCGCGCGAAGGCCTTGAGGCGCTGTGCCTCGCCGTGCAGCTCGAGACGTTGTCACAGGAGCTCGATGCGGACGTGGCGCGCGCCCTGCCCCCAGGCGGCATCACCGTAGCGCGCTACGCCGAGGCCTATCGCAGTACGGGCCGGCTTGCGGACCGCGAGCGACAGATCGCACTCACCAGCGAAATCGGCGAATATCTCGATGGCGTCGTCCGCAAGCCGATGGTCCGTGGCCTCGTCCGGCTGGCGCGCGGCCCGGCCCACGCGGCAGGATTCGGCTTGCTGCAGGAATTCCTCGAGCGCGGCTTCGATGCGTTCGAGGCGATGCACGGCGCGACGGAATTCCTCGGCACGGTGCGAGCCCGTGAACGACGGGCGATGGAGCGGCTGTTTGCCGGCACGGCGGACCCGTTCGAATTCGATGCAGGCACAGGCAAGCGCAGGACGCAACAGAGGGCGATACCGGGATGAGTTCAAGCGGTCGGCCGACGGGCAGGAAAGGCAGAAGAAAAGCTGTCCGCAAGCCCCCGCCCCACTGGCGCAAGTACCTGACCCAGGCCGAGCTGGAGCTGCCGCCATCTGCAGGCGGTGCACCGGCCTGCGATTCCGACGACCGCAGCGAGGAGTTCGACTACGCCGAGGCACCCGAACTCGCGTGGTGGCAAACCAAGGCCCTGGTCGTGGGACTCGCCGTCGCTTGCATTGCTTTGACGGTGCTGGCAGTCACGTCGATGATGAACGCGTCGCGTGATCGCGAGGCAGCCCGTGTCGCTTCCGCGCGCGAGCAGACCCTGACGCTGCGGGCGATCAACAGCGTGCGCACATTGCGCATCGCGCCCAATCCCCGCAGCTGGTCCGCTAGCCCGGACCTGACGCTGCCCTGGCCCGAGCCGCCGCAATTGCTCGAACTGCACCTGCCCATGGGCTACTCGCCGTTCCTGACCTTCGCCGTGATCGTGGACAAGGTCGATCACGGCCGGGTGCTGGTCGTCGAACGCATGGCCCCGGATTCCAACAAGGAACTGCGGCTGTCACTCAACAGTTCGGCGTTCGGTCCCGGCGAGTACCGCCTGCGCTTGCAGGGCTATACGTGGCGCGGTGATCGCGTCGACGTCGGTTGGGTACGGTTGCAGGTCACCGCTCCGCGCTGACCTGCGCGGCGGCCCTAGATCTCCGCGCGCAACGCCAACATCGGCGGTTGCGATACTACGGAACGCGCGGCCAGGATTCCGGCCGTGCCCACCAGCGCCGCGCCACCCAGGATGCCGATGAGCCACACCAACGGGTCGGGTGAGTACTGCAGGTCGAAGACCTGCTTTGCGAGCAGGTACCCAACCGCGGTCGCGCCGGCTGCCGCGAGCAACCCTGAGAGCGCGCCCAGCACGATGAATTCGGCGGCCACGCCCTGGAACACGACACTGCGGCTCGCGCCCAGCGTACGCAACATCGCGCTTTCGTAGCGACGTTCGTCGCGCGTGGCCTGCACGGCCGCGAGCAGCACCATGAGCCCGGCCGCCAGCGTGAACAGGAACACGTACTGAACAGCGAGGCTCGCCTTGTTCATCACGTCGCGCACCTGCGCCAGCAGCGCCTCGATGTCGATGATCGTGACCTCGGGGAACTGCCGCACGAGATCCACCAGCGCCGCACGCTGCTGCGGCTCGACATACACGCTGGTGATGAGCGTGCCCGTCGCGCTTTCCAACACACCGGGTGAGAACACGACGAAGAAATTCGGCTTGAACGTGTCCCAGCGCACCTCACGCAGGCTGGTGATCCTGCCGGAGACGGCCTCGCCCGCAATGTCATACGTCAGCGTGTCGCCGAGCTTCAGCCCCAAGCGCTCGGCGTAGTTGGTCTCGACCGAGATCTGCGGCGCCCCTTGCGTCTCCCGTGGCCACCACTGGCCCGCAACGATCTTGTTGCCGGGGGACAGCTCCGCCGACCACGTGAGGTTGGCCTCGCGCTCGACGAATTCGTTCGCACGCTCGCCCTGGAACGTGATCCTTTCGACGGGCGTCCCGTTGATGGCGCTGAGGCGTGCCCGCAGCATCGGCACCAGCTCCGTCGCCGGCAGGCCGGCTTGCGCAAAGAACTGTTCGACACCCACGCCTTCGTCGGGACGAATGTTGATCATGAAGTAGTTGGGCGCATCGGACGGCAGGCTGCGCTGCCAGTCCCGCAGCAGGTCGTCACGCACCAGTGCGAGCAGCAGCAGCACCATGAAGCCAAGACCGAAAGCCACGATCTGCACGATGCTGTCGCGACCGCGGCGTGCGATGTTCGCGAGGCCGTAGCG
>JAPLSF010000251.1 GCA_026398785.1 Pseudomonadota bacterium
AACCTGCGGCTCGGTTTCGAACTGCGCGACGTCGTGCTGCAGTTGCCGCGCCGTGCCGTGCCGCCGATCGAGGCCGTGCGCGTCACCGATCCGCGGCTCGAACTCGCAGCGGGCAGCAGGATCCGATTCCCGACGGTGACCAAGGAAATGGTCGATCGCGCGCCGCCGCCGTTGCCGGCCGAGGCTCGTTACGACGAGCTTGCAGGCGACGCGCGCCTGCGACGCGACGGCGATGCCTGGGTCTTCCGGATCGAAGGCCTGCGCGCACAGGCCGGCTCGCGGCGCGTGGCGAACGAGACGCAAGTCTGGGGCCGCTGGACCGGGAAGCCAGTAACGCGCTTCGGGCTCGAACTGAACGTCGACGGGCTCGACCTGACCTCGACCTGGCCGCTGGTGCTCGCATTTGCGCCCGCGTCGTTCGATCGTTTTGCCGGGTTGGCGCTGCGCGGACGAGTGGAGACGCTGCGAGCCAGCGTGCAGCGCGAGCGTGCAGGCATCCGGCCGACGTTCACGGTGCAGGCGAATCTGGTCAGCGTCGGTGTCCAGCCCAGCGGACGCTTTCCGGGTTTGTCGGGCGTCTCGCTCAAGCTCGATGGCAACGACCAGCGAGGCACGCTGCAACTGCGCGCCGACCGACCCGTGTTCGAGTGGCCGCGGCTGTTCCGTGAACCGCTCGCGCTCGTGCGCGTCACGGCGGATGGTGGCTGGCGTCGCGAAGGTGCCGTCTGGACCGCGAGCGCCAATGGCGCGCAGGTCCTGCACCGCCAGGGCCGTGCGAAGGTGGACGTAGAGTTCAGCTTCGAGAAGCCGGGCGTCTCGCCGATCCTGGCCCTGACCGCCGAAGTACCCGAGGTCGACATCGCGCTCGTGCCGCAATTCGTGCCCGTCGGTCGTCTGCGGGAGCGCACGATTGCCTGGCTCGATCGCGCTTTCGTCCGCGGTACGGCGACCAACGGCCGGTTGAGTTACCGCGGGCCGGTACGGAAGTTCCCGTTCCGCGGCGGCGAAGGTGACTTCACCGCTGCGGCCGACGCGACGAACGTGACGCTCGACTACTATCCCGGGTTCGCGCCGCTCGCCAATGCGTGGGGCACGGTGAAGTTTCACAACGCATCGATCGCGGCGGACATCGCCAGCGGGGAACTTGGCGGGCTGAAACTGTCGCAGACCCGGTTCCTGATGGCCGATTACAAGGCGCCGATTCTCGAGATCGACGGCAAGGCTGGCGGAGACCTGCAGCAGGCGCTCGCGTATGTGCAGGCGAGTCCGCTGGGGCCGATCATTGGCGAGCAATTCATGGGCCTCACCGGCAGCGGTCCCGCGCAGTACCAGGTCCGGCTTTCGTTGCCGGTGATTTCTGCGGAAGTGCTGGCCGCGATGCCGGCACCGCCACCGCCGCGCGACTACAACGTCCGCGTGATGCTCGATGGCGCTACCGTCGCGTTGCCTGCGCTGCGGGCTCCCGCCCAGCGCGTCAAGGGCACCTTCGAACTGCACAACTACGATGTGAAGATCGCGGGGCTGCGCGGCACGATCCTCGACGGTCCGTTCGAACTATCGGCGAATCCCGGCAACACCTCGCGCGAGGTCGAAGCCGCGGTGGAACTCACGGCGAAGGGCCGCGCCGGTGGCGCCGGGCTGCCCGCATTCATCGGCCTGCCGTCGACTATCGCGATGAGTGGTGCGACGGACTGGGTGCTGAATGGCCACATCGAGAAGCGACGAGCCGGCGGTGCCTGGCCACTGCAGTTCGACGTCGTGAGCAACCTGGGCGGACTCGTCATCCAGGCGCCCCGGCCTTTCGCCAAGGCCGCGCCCGAGACACGGCTGACGCGCGTGCGGCTGGAGATTCCCGGTTCGCGCGTGAACGACGTGACGCTCGAGTCCGGCAGCGCTCGTGCAAGGTTGCGTTTCGCCGCGCGGGACGGCGTCTGGCGACTCGACCGCGGCGCGGCGCGCTTTGATGCGCAACCCGTGGCACTTCCAGCGCAACCCGGCTTGCTGGTGAGCGGCGAGTGGCCGCAGTTCGATCTCGGCGAGTGGCTCGCGCTCTCGAACACATCTGCCGGCGGTTCGACCAGCATCGGCGGCCAGCGCCTGATGGACTGGCTCGGTCCGGTCGACGTTCATCTCGACCGTGCGACGGTCTTCGGCTTCGAGTTCCACGACGTGATCGCGAAGCTGCGCAGCGAGGGTGACCTCTGGCGGATCGCGGTGACGGGACCGCAGGCCGAAGGACAGGTGACCGTGCCCGACGATCTCACGCGCGGCCGGCCGATCGTACTCGACATGAAACGGCTGCAGCTGACCAGTGAGGAATCGAGCTCGGTTGCGGTTGCAAGGGCGGCAGCCAATGCGCAGATCGATCCGCGCACGCTGCCCGCCATCAGTGCGCGTGCCGAAGACTTCACCTGGCAATCACGGCAATTCGGCCGCCTGGTCGCTGCGATCTCACGGGAGCCGCGGGGACTCACCATCGATTCGATCGCGACGACGTCGCCGGCCTTCGATCTCCTCGCCAACGGCAGCTGGTGGATGGAACAGGGTGCGCCACGCACGCGCGTCGAGGTGCTGCTGACCAGCAACGATTTTAGCGCCGCTGCGAAGGCGCTCGCCTTCCGTGACGCGATCGATGCCAGGAAGGCAAAGTTCGCTGCGAGTCTCTGGTGGCCCGGCGGCCCGTCTATGGACGTGCTCAATACCCTCAATGGCACGCTCCATGTGTCGCTGGCAGACGGCCGCTTGCGCGAGATCGAACCGGGTGCGGGCCGCATGCTCGGGCTGTTGAGCGTGGCGCAGCTGCCGCGACGACTCGCGCTCGATTTCCGCGATGTCACCGACGAAGGCCTGGCCTTCAACAGCGTACGGGGCGATTTCGAGCTGCGCGCGGGCAATGCGTTCACGCAGAACCTGTTGCTCAAGGGCGCCGCGATCGACATGGGAATCGTGGGGCGCACCGGCCTGGCGACCGAGGATTACGACCAGACGATCGTCGTGAGCGGCAACCCCAGCGGACCCCTGGCCGTGGCCGGCGTGCTCGCGGCGGGGCCGGTGATCGGCGCTGGCGTGCTGGTGCTGTCACAGCTTTTCAAGGACCAGCTGCAAGGACTCACGCGAGCCTATTACCATGTGACGGGTCCATGGGCCGCTCCGGTCGTGCAGCGGATCTCCGCGCCCGCCGGTGACGAAGCAGCGGCCGGGACGGTCGAAAAGCAAAAGGAAAATTCGCCGTGACGCGTGTTGCCGCCATCCAGATGACCTCCTGCGCCAACGTGGCGCGCAATCTCGCTGTCGCCGGCGAACTGCTCCGGCAGGCCAGGGCGCAGGGTGCGGTGGTCGCCGTGCTGCCGGA
>JAPLSF010000260.1 GCA_026398785.1 Pseudomonadota bacterium
CGCGTCCTGCTCGCGCTCGAGTACAAGCGCCTCGCCTACGACTCGCACCTGCTGCAGTTCTCGAAGCAGGAGCACAAGTCGCCGCAGATGCTGCGCATGAATCCGCGTGGCCGGGTGCCCGTGCTGAAGGACGGCGACTACGTCGTGTTCGAGTCGCTGGCTTGCCTGCTCTACCTCGACCGCAAGTACCCCGACTACCCGCTTTTCGGCACGTCGGCCGAGGAGGCCGGGACGGTCATGCGCGTCATTTGCGAGTACCAGGCGTACGCCGAACACTACGTCACACAGATCGTGTCCGCGGTGTTCCTCGACCAGCTCGACCAGCAGACCGAAGAAGTCACCAAGGCGATGCACATCGTCGGGGGCGAGGCCCGCACGATCGAGGGTCGGCTCAGCAAGTCGGACTGGCTCGTCGGTGAGCAGCCGTCGGCGGCCGACCTGACGGTCTTTCCGGGCATCATGCTGCTCCGCCGCGCCATGGAGAAACGCGAGGCCGGCGACCTCCGGTCGCGCTTCCTGCCGATGGAGTCGACGTACCCGGCGATCGCCCGCTGGATTCAGCGCGTGGAACAGCTGCCGGGGTACGAGCGGTCTTTTCCGCCGCACTGGCGTGACCTGGCCAACCGGAGCTGACCGCGTTCGCAGGCGGGTGCAGCCGACCCCGCAAGGTTTCGCGGTAAACTAGATTGCTAGCCGCCCGCATGGGTCGGCCAAACAGGATTTACGCTAGAAAAATCATGACCAGCTATCCCGTTCACGTCGTCTTTCCCGGCCGCCTGATCTTCGTGGGCTTCGGCAGCATCGGCCAGGGCGTACTGCCGCTGATCCTGCGTCATGTCGGCATTCAGCCCGACCAGGTCACGATCGTCACCGCCGACGAGGCCGGTGAGGCGATCGCACAGGAATACGGCGTGCGTTTCGTGAAGCACGCGCTGACGCGCCAGAACTTCAAGAACGTGCTCGACCCGATCGTGGGCCGCGGCGACTTCCTGCTGAACCTGTCGGTCGACGTGTCGTCGCTCGCGCTGATCAAGTTCTGCTGGGAAAAAGGGTCGCTCTACCTCGACACCTGCATCGAGCCGTGGCCGGGTGGCTACACCGATCCGACGATCTCACCGGCGCGCCGCACCAATTACGCCCTGCGTGAAGAGGCGCTCACGCTCAAGGATTCCAAGCAGCGCGCGCCGACGGCGGTGCTCACGCACGGCGCGAACCCGGGCCTCGTCTCCCACCTCGTGAAGCAGGCGCTGCTCAACATCGCCGCGGACACGGGTGTCGAGACGGCCGAGCCGGCGACGCGTGCGGACTGGGCGGCACTCGCGCACAAGCTGGGCGTGAAAGTCATCCACGTCGCCGAGCGCGACACACAGGTGGGCAACCGGCCAAAGGAGCCGAACGAATTCGTCAACACGTGGTCCGTGGAAGGTTTCGTCGGTGAAGGCTGCCAGCCGGCCGAGCTCGGCTGGGGCTCGCATGAAAAAAACTGGCCGCGCGACGGCAAGAAGCACGACTTCGGCCGCGGCAGCGCCATCTACCTGATGCAGCCCGGCGCGGCGACGCGCGTGCGGACCTGGACGCCGATGTCCGGCCCGTTCCACGGCTTCCTGATCACGCACGGCGAGGCCATCTCGATCGCCGACTACCTCACCGTGAAAAAGGGTGAGCAGGTCGTGTATCGCCCGACTGTGCATTACGCGTATCACCCGAGCGACGCCGCCGTTCTGTCCGTGCACGAACTCGCCGGCCGCAACTGGCACATGCAGGACAGCAAGCGAATCATGATGGACGACATCGTGAAGGGCGCGGACGAGCTCGGCGTGCTGCTCGCGGGACACAAGAAGAACGCGTACTGGTATGGCTCGCAGCTCTCCGTGCAGGAAGCCCGCCAGCTCGCGCCGCACAACAGCGCGACGTCGCTGCAGGTCACGGTTTCCGCAATGGCGGGCCTGATCTGGGCGATCGAGAATCCGAACAGTGGCATCGTCGAGCCCGACGACATCGACTACAAGCGCATCCTGGAGATCTGCCGACCTTACCTCGGGCTGGTCGTAGGCGAGTACTCCGAGTGGCACCCGCTGGTCGACCGCGGCCGGATGTTCCCCGAAGATCTCGACGAAACGGATCCCTGGCAATTCAAGAACGTCCGCGTGGTGTGACGACCACACCCGACACCCAGTCGTCGTGTCGGCGCGACCAGGTTGCCGTGGAAAAGATCCACGACGGCTTGCCGCATCACGAGGCGACCGGTTCCTCGTAACGGATGCCGACTACCGCGTACGCGCGGGTTCCGCCCGGCACTTCGATCGTGACTTCGTCGTCGACACGTTTGCCCATCAGCGCACGGGCGAGCGGCGAATCCATGCTGACATAACGCCGCGCGGGATCGAGTTCGTCGGGTCCGACGATGCGGAATTCGGTTGCGACGCCGGCCTCGTCCTCCACCTGGACCCATGCGCCGAAAAAAATCCGGCTGCGGTCATCCGGCGGGCGCGCGACGACGATCATGCCCTCGAGCCGCTTGCGCAGGAACCGTACGCGACGGTCGATTTCGCGCAGCTGCCGCTTGCCGTAGATGTATTCCGCGTTCTCGGAGCGGTCGCCCTGGGCCGCGGCTTCCTGCACGGCCTTGGTTACCTGCGGTCGCAGCACGTGCCACAGCTCGTCGAGCTCGGCGCGCAGCCGGCGTTCGCCTGCGGGCGTGGAGTACTTGGATCCGGGCGTGGCGGGTTTTCGGTAGCGGGTCATGTTTTCAGCAGGCACGCGCCGGGCGCCGAAATAGTGTGCACGCAGTCACGGAAAAGGCCGGGGGCGAACAGTAGCTTGCCGTCCATGGGCATCAAGTTCTACGCGCATTTCCTGGTCGAGCAGCCGCAGCCGCGAGGGCTCGAGGAATTCCGCGGCGTGGTCGAACTCGACGGCCAGCCGCGCCCGCACAAGGGCATGAAAGAAGCGACTCGGATCATCGCACGCAACTTCGGCCGCGCGCAGCAGGACATCAAGGTCCTGCAGTGGGCACGGCTGCACTGAGCGCCACGGCGCAACGGTTCCCCTGGCGGACTTTTCCCTTCCCTTCGACCAAAGTTCGCCCCTCCCAGCCCCGGTCTCCAAGAGCCCGGGGCTTTTTTACACGTCGCCGATCCTGAGCACCGCGATTGCGACCCGCACTTCGATCAGGAAACTCACGAACGCGGCGACCAGCGCGCACATCGCCAGCACGAACAGCAGCGCGAGCGGCGGCGCGAGATTGAGCGGAACAAACGTGCTCGAGAACAGCAGCGCGATGACGATGGCCACCAGCAGGGCGGCGACGGTGCCGAGCGTGATCGCAATGTTGATGTAGCGAGCGCGTTTCGACAGCGCCTGCAGCTGGCTGCGGATGCGGTCGGCGTCGCGCGCCTCGGGCAATCGCAACTCTTTTTCCATGTTGCGCGCGCGGTCGACGATGCGCGCGAGACGGCTCGCCAGCACACCCAGGAACACCCAGATGCCGGACAACAGGAACACCGGTGCGAGCGCGAGCTGGATCGCGTGGGCAATGTCGACGACCTTGATTCCATCCACGGCGCTGTTCCTTGCACGATTCAATGCGCGATTGTAGTGGCTGGCCGATTGCCAAGCGTCGCGGTTCGCGCGCACCATCGCGGCGCAT
>JAPLSF010000181.1 GCA_026398785.1 Pseudomonadota bacterium
CGGACTCCGCGCGCGCAACTGCCCGAGCAGTTTCACCTCGCGTGGGACACGCTCAATGGCCTGACGGGCGAGCCCGCCTTCGTCGAGGTGTTCGCCTCGAACCCGGCCATGCTCGACTTCGTGATGAACCGCTTCTACATGGGCCTCTTCTTCGGCGGCAACGTGGACCAGCGCTACAAGCAGCTGGCGCGGCTCAAGCTTTCGCTGCTGCACGGCTGCCGCACCTGCAACAAGCAGAACGTGCCAGGCGCGCTGCAGGCGGGCATCACGCAGGCCCAGGTCGATGCGATGGAAGACTTCGAGTCCGGCCCGTTCACCGATGCGGAGAAAGCCGTCATCGCCTATGCCGGCGAAGTTGCCCTCACCAACGCCGCGGGCCGCATGTCGCCCGAGCTCTATGCACGACTGCGGAAGCACTTCTCCGATGCCGACCTGCTTGAGCTCGGCACGGTGATGGCGATCATCTCCGGCATGGCCAAGCTCTCGTTCGTGCTCGGTGTCGTCGAGCGGGAAGAGTACTGCCCGTTCGCGGCGCCTGCCGCGGCGTGACGCACTCGCGCCACCGCTCGAGCGGGACGCCGTCCCCAAAGAAGACATTCATCGGAAGGGAACGACTCTGGGCGAACGGTTGGTGAGGGCGTTCGTTCCGGGTCTTCCCCGGGCGAGCGGAAAGGCAGACACGCTCGCCCGGGGAAGACCCGGAACGAACGCCTGATCGACCGCGCCTGAGAGAATTCTCGTCAAAGCCCGAGAATTCACGCGGCGCACGAATCGTCGACGAGGTCACACCGCATGACCCGCTGCAGATGCGTCGCGGCCAGCAACTTCCATGGCGCCGTCACCATGCCGTGTTGGCTCAACTCGATGTAGTGCGTGCCGTGCGCCCAAAGCAGACGGTAAACGCGGAACAACGACCCGAAGCAGACCGACGCCCGGTGTCCAGCAAAGCGGAGGAAGCCCAGTCAGGCTCCATCTCGGGCGCGCCGCCAGTGAACCCATGCCCAACCAAACAGCGTAAGCACAAGGAAGGGGTACGCATTGAAGGGCAATGGATTGGACAGAGGCGTGAGCGCTGTACCACCGAAGATCTGCAATGCGACTATTGCGAACAACACTGACGCAATGGCACCCGTGGCTCTCACGAAAATCGGCATTCCTGGGGAAGCACTGACCAGAGCCAGCCCGGCGGCCCAAAGCCCGACACCTGCACCGAAGGAAGGGGAACTTGCTGCGAGGTCCATCGCGGAGCCCGAAACCACCAGGGTTTGACCGGCGACGAAGGTAAGAAACCCAGCAGCCAACTGCTCGTTGCCGAGTTTGATGTGATGAACTGCGAGAAGGAGCGCGCCCATAACGAGCGCGGTGCCGTCGAGACCCCAGGCCACGCCGCGGATTGCAGGAGGTGAGAACGACCCAGCGAGGCCCAACAGGCCTCCTATGGCAAGGCTGACTGCGGCGAAAAGTGTCAATCGATTCGTGTTCATTGCTTGGTGCCCAAAGGTGGGCCAGTGATCTTGCGGCCCAGAAAGTCGTATGACCGCTCCTCGCCGATAGCGCCAGTACGGCTAGGTCTGCTCTTACCCGAACGCGCAGCACGGGCCAAGCCGATCTGGTGACTGATCCAAAAGAAACGGGGCGGCCAAAGCCGCCCCGTCCCTCAGCCTTTGACGGCTGCCCGTATCACTGCCTGCTGCCGAAGCCCATGCCGAACTCGACGCCGAAGTTGATCGGGGCGCCGAACTGCGAGTGCGTCCACAACGTCGCGACCGACTGCGAGGCGATGCGGTAACGCTCGTCCGTCAAGTTCCTGCCGTAACCGCGGACAAACCACCTGGCGTCCTGCGCGGTGTACGTCACCGAGGCGTTGATCAGGTCCTTCGCATCCAGGTACGCGTCGTACTGACGGCCCGCCGCGGAGATGTAGAACAGGTTCTCGTCCTCGTGGTAGTACTCGGCCGCGAGGTCGATGCGGCTGCCGCTCGAAAGATCCCAGGTGTAGATACCCTGGATCGAGCCCATCAACTCCGGTGAACGCGGCACCGGCAGGCCCGAGAAGTCACCAAAGAACGGCAGGATCTCGCCGCCCGAAGCCGGGTCGGAAAGGCCAGGCTGGTTGATGATGAACTCGTTGTAGGACGCATCCAGGTACGAGGCCTGCGCACGGATACGGAAGTTGTCCGTAAGCGCCGCCTGGAACTCTAGTTCGATGCCTTTCGCTTCCACCTCTGCGGCGTTGTAGAACACCGTTTCCTGGAACTGCGCGCCGTTCTTCGAGGTGAGGATGTTCACCGCGCGCTGGGCGTCCTTGTAAGTGGTGTAGAAAACGGTCGGGTTGAAGCGATAACGGCTGTCTTCGCTCTCCCACTTCATGCCGATTTCATAATTGGTGGCGAATTCCGGATCGACCGGTCGCGTCAGCGCCGAAACCATCAGGCCGCTGGTGCCCGTCTGGTCGTTGTATCCACCCGCCTTGTAGCCTTCCGAGATCGTCGCATACCCGAAGAGCTTGTCGGTGAACTTGTACGAACCGACGATGCGCCAGCTCGGCTCGGTCCAGGTTTCGGACAGGTTGCCGAAGCCCGGAGTGTTCTGATTGACGATCGTGCCGCCCGGATACCTGTTGAAGTTGCCGGCCTGCAGCGGATCGTTGAAATCCTGCCACGACAGGCTGCCGTTGTTCAGGTTGTCATCGAGGATGTCGAAGCCAACCTGCGTGCGGCCCGTCCAGGAGCGCTCGTCGCGCGTCATGCGGTAGCCACCGGCCAGCGAGAACTGGTCGGTGATCTCCCAGGTGGCGTCGACGTAACCCGCGAGCGAGTCCGACTGCTGCTTGTTGCACAGCACCTGCGGCGAGTTGTTGTTGACCTGCTGCGGCAGGCCAAGGGCACCCAGATCGAACGCGAGGTCGATGAACCCGAGCACCTGTACGACGCAGAAGTCGGCGTCGTTGCTCTGCTGGAACACGCCGGCGACGAAATTGACCGCGCCATCGAAGTCCGAGGCGAAGCGAGCTTCGAACTGCGTCGTGTCGCGGGTCGTGTCGCGCGTCGCGTCGAACAGCGAGATGACCTGGCCTGTGACCTGGTTGACGGGCGCAGCGCCCGTGTAGGTGTTCGGCAGGTGTTCGTCCTGGGTGCGCTTGCCGGCGTTGGCGTAGACCGTTCCGTAGCCGACGTCCCACTCCATGTTCAGGTAGATGCCGTCGACGTCGATGACCTGGCCGTCGGCCATCTTCAGCAGCGAATCCTGGCGTTGGGTGGAACCCACGTTGTCGAGCGGGTCGCCCTTCGGGCGCGTGAAGCCGAGGGCGTTCCACAGGTACGGGCCGTTCGGCGGCGTGTCGTTGTAGGCCGGCACGGCATCCGAGCGGTCACGCATGATTTCGTACTGCGCGAGGAACTTCAGGTTGTCCGTCGGGTTCCATTGCGCCTTGATGCGCCCGTTGAGGTTGTCGTCACCACCCGAGCTCTTGTTCGGGCTGCCCTCACCCGTCGTGCCCGTGACGCCCGGGATGTTGAAGGGCGCAAACGTGCCGGCAAAGATGTTCAGCGTGTTGATCGGGCCGTAATTCGCGCCGAGCTTGTAATAGCCGTCGGACTTCGAGTACGCACCGACGAAGCGCAGCGCGAGCACGTCGTCGATGACCGGAACGTCGATCGAGCCCTGCGCGCGCACCGCGTTGAAGCTGCCGTACCCGACGCGGAAATCGGCGCCCATCTGATCCATGTCCGGGCGCTTGCTGCGGATGTTGACCGCACCGCCCGTCGTGTTCTTGCCGAACAGCGTACCCTGCGGGCCGCGCAGGACTTCGACACTCTCGATGTCGAAGGTATCGAGCAACTGCGTCTGCACGCTCGGCAGCACGAAGTCGTCCATCGTCACGCCGACCGGAGAGTCCTGGTAGACGATGATGTCGGTGAGGCCCACGCCGCGCATGGCGAACGACGCGGCGTTGAAGGCAGTAATGCGCGAGGCAGAGAAACCCGGCACCGAAGAAGCGATACCCGAAATGTCGCGGGCGACCATACGGTCGATGTCTTCCGCGGTGACGGCCGACACGGAGACCGGAGTCTGCTGCAGGTTGGTGATACCGGCGCGCGTCGCAGTGACGAGCACTTCTTCGAGGCCCACTGCATCCTGCGCCATCGCGGCGGGTGCAACGGCGGCGGCGGCGAGTACCGCCGAGACGATACGGGCAATCGGCGTCGAACGTGAACGGAACACGGTCATGAAACTTTCCCCCGGTCAGTGAGGCCGCAGCTGCGGCTCGATAGATGTCAGGCGATCAGAGTCAGTACAAATACCTGCTTGGCTGGCTTTTTAAAGCAGCGGCGGAAAAAAAGCAATCATGACTGTTTTTCATTCGTGCAACGCAAAGGGGGATTACCCAGGCCACGGAATACTTTGAAAAAAGTGCTTTCAGCACCATCTCACGAAACATGTAACATTTTTGCAACAGTATTTGGGCGATCGACACCCGAGGAAAACAGTCAGGTCTGTTTCTTTTCTGGACCCCTTTGCTATATTCGGCCAGTCCCGCCCAATCCGATTCGAGGTTACCGTCATGGCTGCGAACCTGAAGGCCGTCTGGCCCATGAACCTCAGCGCCCCGGCCGGGTCGCTCGAAGCCAAGCAGCCGGAGGCCGACGACGGCCTCGACGTGCCGGATCCCGCGCGCTACTACTCGCGCGAGTTCATGGAAAAGGAATGGAAGTTCCTGTGGCCGCGCGTGTGGCTGCTGGCCGGCGTGACGTCGGACATTCCCGAGGCAGGTGACTACACCGTCTTCAACCACGGCCACGAGAGCTTCGTGATCGTGCGCCAGGAGGACGGCGGCATCCGCGCCTTCTACAACGCGTGCCCGCACCGCGCTAATCCGATCGCGCTCAATGAGCGCGGCAGCGTCGCCAAGTTCACGTGCGCCTTCCACGCCTGGCGCTTCTGCATCGACGGCAAGCTCGACTGCGTCACCGACGAGCACAGTTTCGAGCCGCAGCTCCTCGCGCATCGCCCCGGACTCGCGGCGGCGCGCTGCGACCAGATCGGCGGCCTGATCTTCATCAACATGGACGGCAAGGCGCCGCCATTGCGCGAGTGGATCGGCCTGCCGCCGGGCTATATCGAGAACTACCAGATCGACAGGATGCACGTGGTGCGCCACGTGCGCACCGAGTGGCAGGCCAACTGGAAGACCGGCGTCGATGCCTTCTACGAGACCTATCACCTGCCGCACATCCATCCGCAGACGCAGGGCGTGATGGAGGACTTCTCGCAGTACGACACCTACCCGAACGGCTTCCAGCGCATGATCGTGCCGATCTGCACGCCCAGCCACCGCATGCACGATCGCGAGCAGGTCAACGTGGGCCTGCAGTACATGATGATGGAGGCCGGCATGGACCCGGCCGAGTTCAAGGGCACGGCGATGGAAGTTCGCGTGGCGGTGCAGCAGGCCAAGCGGGCGCGCGCGAAGCGGCTGGGGCTGGACCACTACGACAAGTTCACCGAAGGCCAGCTCACCGACAGCTGGGCAACGGGCTATTTCCCCAACGTGCAGATCGGCATGCACCCGGAAGGCGTGTTCATCATGCGTTTCCAGCCGCACCCGACCGACCCAGAACGCTTCTTCTACGACAACATGACGCTGGTCCGCTACGTGGACGACCCGAAGTACTCGGTGCCCGGCTGGATGGGCCTGCCCGCGGACACCGACGTCACCGGCGCCACGCGCCCGAACATCGAGCAGCACTTCATCGGCGGCCCGCGCGCCGACCTGGGCGACGTGTTGAACCAGGACGTGGACCTGGTCGAGGCAGTGCAGCGCGGGCAGAAGTCGCGCGGCTTCCGCGGACCGCTGTGGAGCCAGCAGGAATCGCGAATCCGTCATTACCAGCGCGAGATCGACCGTTACGTCAACGGCGAGAAGTGAG
>JAPLSF010000161.1 GCA_026398785.1 Pseudomonadota bacterium
GATGCGCTGCAGGTGCTGCAGGTAGCGTTCGACGAAAAGCAGGCAGCGACCGGACGCCGTGTAATCGCAATAGACCATCAGCCGGCGGCCGAACGGCGTCTCGAAGGCCGAATCGATGCCGACGATCTGGGAGCGCAGGAAGTCGAACGTCACGGGCGGGTTCATGGAGTGATTCTAGCCGTCCGGGCTGCCAACGGTGCCTGTGATCTGCTTCTGATCGTCGGGCTCCTTTTTGACCGCCAACCCACCGTGCAGCCACGGGTAGCCGTCCTTCGCCATGACATAGCCGCGCTGGAAGAGTCCCTGCATGTAGGTGCGGTCGTAGAACTCAGTCGACCCGAGGGTGAAGTCATCGGGGATGTGCGCGAGGTTGAAACCGAGGTCGTCGCCGTGGCTGTTGATGTAGGTCTGGACGGCGTCGTTGAAGCCGCGCGTCAGGAGCATCGATTCCATCGCGCGCATGAGAATGGACGAATAGCTCGGCTCGACCTCGCGCCACTCGGGGGGGCCGCCCGGGTCCCGGCTCAGCGCCGAGATCGAGTCTTCGAGCAGGGGTGATACTCGCGTGCGGAGCGCTGTCAATTTCGGGTACGCGCGCGCGTTCCGGATCACGTAGACCTGCGGCAGACCCCGCACCCGGAACCGTTCCGTGACTCGCTTCCAGTCGACTCCCGCTGGACCAAGGAACAGCTGGGCCGTCACACCGCCGTCGACATGCACCTCGTCGTAGCGCACGCCTCCGGACTCGACGCTGATCCGCACCGGCGGAAATACACCGGGAATTGACGCCGATGCGAGGATGAGGTCGCCGATGGTTTGCCTCGCGTTCGGCGCCCCGCTGCCTGCAATCTTCGTCAGGTCCCAGACCACGGGTCGCCCTGCATTCAGGTTCGTCGTGCCGATCAGGAGCTTGCGGCCCTTGCGGCCCTCCGCCGCAATCTGCGCAATCTCGGCGTCGCCGAGGTACCGGTCAATCAGGCGGCGAAGCGGCGCCGTGTCCATCATCGAATCGCCTTGCAGCGCCTGCAGTACGCCACGACGCTCGACCAGGTCCCTCGACGAGAAACTCGAATAGATGTCGCGCAGAGTGCCGTCGTACGCGGATCCCAAGAAAGCGAACGGTGCAATCATCGCGCCGGCGCTGACACCGGTGACCACCTCGAACTCGGGGCGCGTGCCGGCGGCCGTCCAGCCGACGAGCAGACCGGCGCCGAACGCGCCTTCGACGCCACCGCTGGAAATCACGAGGTAGTTGTGCGGCCGATCCATCAGGCCGGCACAGCAGACGCCAAGTTCATCCTCGGGTACTACCAGCCAGTCGCGGAAGGCCGCAGATGGGTCGTCGCCCCAGTAACGCACGTCGGCAGGCAGGCCCGGCACCGTCGCCTGCTCGGCGCGTGTTTCGGGCAGTGGATGCCGGACCGGCTCGGTGGCACAACCTTGCAGCCCGACAGCGTGCACGAACACGATCAGCGCGCTGAACGCTGGCGCACGTCGCCGGGTGAATGCCGTCAACATCATGGGTCGCCGACTCTAGCATCGAAAGCGCCTCCGAGCCGGCCGGTAACCTGCGCACTGCGGCGGGCCGGACGGTGGAGAAATCTGCAGCGCCGTCAGCACATTCCGACTGTTCGCGAACTGTGCAGCGGCGCTACCATGAGCTGCCGGATTACGTCATCGGCGTGAAACGGGAGAACGGCCATGTTGCATGAACATCGTTCGATCACCCAGGTCGGCGCACCCGATCCCGAGCTGCGCAACTCCCCGATTGCCGTCGAAGAAGACATCGACACCGACGTCGTTCGACAGCAGGTGCCCGGAGAGGCTGTGTGCTGGTTCAACGGCAGCGAGTTCCGCAATGGTGACTTCGTCGCGAGCGGCTCGCAGGTCCTGCAGTGCAGCTACGGCGTCTGGGTCGACGCCGGCTCGACAATCGACGACCGCAGCCCGTAACCGGCCGTGGCGGGCGACGGCGGCAGCCAGAACCGGACCACGGCCCCCTCCTCGCCGTCGGTCCGGTTACCCGCCTCGAACGTGCCGCCGTGCGCCTCCACGATCTCACGACACAGCGTGAGGCCGAGTCCGCTGCCCGCGGGCTTGGTCGAATAGAACGGCAGCAATGCGTTGGTCAGCACGTCGGGACTCATGCCCGAGCCGCGGTCGCGCACCTCGACCATCCAGCCGCCACGCGCAGGGCAGACTGACACGATGGTCGACGCCGGCGGTGAACCCGCTTCCGCGGCGTTCTTGAGCAGGTTGATCATGACCTGCTCGAGCTGCGATTCGTCGAACCACCCCATTTCGCCGGGCACGATGCCATCGAGCGAGAACGGCGCGACCGCCTGCAGCGAATCGAGAAAGCGGCGCCATTCGACGTGCACGGGGCGCGGCTGCGGCAGCTTGGCAAAGCGCGAGTAACCGTCGACGAACTGCGCCAGGTGCGACATGCGCTCCTCGATCGCCCCGAACACGCGCAGCAGCTGCGCCGTGTCCGGCTGCAAGGCGAGGCGCTGGCCCGACTGCGCCAGCGACGCGATCGGCGCGACGGAATTGTTGATCTCGTGCGCAATGACGCGGATCACGCGTTTCCAGATCGCGACTTCCTGGGCGTTGACCTCGCGCGTAAGCTGCTTCAGCAGACGCAGGCGGTGCGGCTGCCCGTTCAACAGGAACTGCCGGTGCGAGACGTGGAACACCTCGGCATCGTCATTGATGGTCGCGGTGAAGAGCCGGTCCCGGTTGTCCTCGAGTGCCTCGCGCAGCGCGGCGGGCATCGGCTCGAGCAGGGGCGATAGCGCGAGGCCTTCGAGCCTGCGACCGCCGGACAGCAGCTGTCGCGCCGCAAGATTCGCGTACAGGATCGTGCCCGTGGCGTTGGTGAGGAGCAACGACAGGGGCGAGGCCTGGATCACCGTGTCGAGCAGCAGCTCGCGCTGGTACAGGTCCTGGCGCTGGCTGCGCAGCCTGCCGCCGAGCGCGTTGTAGGCAGTGACGAGCTGCCGCCACTTGGCATCCCGGGGTTCCGCGATGCTAATGCTGTAGTCCGCGTCGTGCAGGCTCGAGATGCCGTCGGCGAGGGCATCCAGCAGCGACTCCTGCGTGTGCAGCGAACGCCGCACCCACCAGGTCAGCGTCGCGTAGGCGATCGTCGCGAACACCAGGGCCGCGATGCGGTAGGACCACGCGAGATTCGCCAAGGCAAGGGCGGCGAGCGTCAACAGCCCCAGCGCGACGAGGAAGAACGTGACCCGCCGCTGCCGCATGATTCAGCGTCCGTCCTGGCTGCCGGTCACGATGCCGAGTTTTTCCATGCGTCGGTACAGCGACTGGCGCGAGAGCCCCAGGTCGCGCGCGGCTTTGGCGATCACGCCCTCATGGCGCGTGAGCGCACTTTCGATTTCATCGCGGTCGGGCTCGCGGGTGGGGAGCGCTTCCCACGTTCCCGAGGTGCCCGATCCCGGCAACATCAGATCGGCCGCCGCGATGCGCGTCGTGCTTGCAAGCAGGCAGGCACGGCGGATGCTGTTGCGCAGTTCGCGCACGTTGCCGGGCCAGTCGTAACGCACAAGCAGGCGCTCGGCATCCGGCAGCAGTCCATATCCCGGCTCGAGAAAGTGCTTTGCCAGCGGCAGGATATCGTCGCGACGGTCGGCGAGCGGCGGCACCTGCAATTCGATCACGTTGAGCCGGTAGTAGAGGTCTTCACGGAAGCGACCCTGCCGGATGGCTTCCCCGAGCGGCGCGTTGGTCGCTGAAACGATCCGGACATTCACCTTGCGGGTCTGACTGGATCCGAGTCGCTCGAACTCGCCGGTCTGCAGCACACGCAACAGCTTGGCCTGTCCCGTCAGGGGCAGGTTGCCGATCTCGTCGAGGAACAGCGTCCCGCCGTTTGCAGTCTCGAAGCGGCCTTCGCGTGACTTGGACGCACCCGTGTACGCGCCGGCCTCCGCGCCGAAGAGTTCGCTTTCAAGCAGGTCCGCCGGCAACGCACCTGCGTTCACCCGCACGAACGGTCCGTCCTTCGACGTGGAGTTGGCCTGGATGATCTCGGCCAGGATTTCCTTGCCCGCGCCGTTCGGACCCGTGACGAGCACGGGCACGTCCGCCTTGGCCACCTGCGTGGCCAGCTGCACGACGGCATGCATGGCGGCGCTCCGGTACACGATGCCGCGCAGGTCGAATCGCGCTGCGAGCTCAGCGTGCGACCGGTCCACGCGCGCAAGGCGTTCGCTTTCGGCCGTCAGCGCGGCGTGCAGCTGCAGCAGATTGCGCACGGTCGTCACCAGTCGCGCATTGTCCCAGGGCTTGGCTAGGTAGTCCGCTGCACCCGCCTTCACGAGTTCGACCGCGGTTTCGAGCTGCGTCCAGGCGGTGAGCAAGACCACCGGCAGATCGGGCTGCGCCGCCCGCAGCGAACGGAACAGCGCGATGCCTTCGTCGCCCGACGTCGCCTCGCGCTGGAAGTTCATGTCCTGGATGACCAGGTCGATGCCTCCCCGCGCGACGCGCTCCAGCCCTGCGCGCGGCGTGGCCGCGCATTCGACCTTGGCTCCTTCGAGCGTCAACAGGACGTCGAGCGCCGTGCGCACGGCGTCGTTGTCGTCGATGACCAGTAGCGTATGTCCCTGCATTCCGCTCGCTGCAACCTGTTGCGTGAGTTCAGACCGTGCGGGTGGCGATGGCTGGCGAGACCATCGAGGCGCGACGCGCGGGCCGGAACGCCGCCGCGAGGCTGACGAGCCAGAGTCCAACCACCCCGAAGACCAGATAATAGAGCTTCAGCCGCGGGAGTTCGAACGCCGTGCTGAGCCAATACCCCAGCACCAGCGCAAGCACGCAACCGAGGACGACGCCCACCGTCGTGATCAACCAGTTCTCCGCCAGGAAATATTGCAGGATGTCGGTGCGGCGGGCGCCGACGGCGCGACGGGTGCCGATCTGCTTGGTGCGTGTGCTGACGTTGAACGCGGCGAGGCCGAAGATGCCGAGCGCCGAAATGCCCAGCAGCAGCGCAACGACGACGGTGAGGTACAGGGCCATCGCCCGATCTTTCGCGTAGGTCGATGCGGCGACGTACTCAAGCGAGCGCACACGCAGGATGACACGGCCGTTGTCGACCTTGCCCAGCGCCTCCTCGGCCAGCTTCATCATCGCGTCGCGTTGCCCCGGCCTGGCACGGACCATGTACCGGGCATACGTCTCGTCCGTGATCACGGGGAACAGGGCGACGTTGCCGACCTTGTCCCAACCTGGCCAGGAGCCGTGCATGTGGTCGATGATGCCGAGGATCGTCACCGGCTGGTTCGTGCCGGTGTAGACGGTCTTGCCGAGCGCAGACCCGTCAGGGAACAGGTCCCTGGCCACGTCCCGCGTGATCAGGATCCCCGACGGCGAGGTCGAGCTGTTCTTTGGCGGCATCGTCACGATCGTCGCATCGAAGTTGCGACCTTCCACGAGCTTTGCGCCGAACGTCTCGAGCCCCTGCTCGTCCACCTGGAAGTAGTTCATGTCGCCGCGCCTGCCCTTCTCGTTCTGCTCGGTGTACACGGACGTGGCCGAGCCGCCGCCGGACAGCGGCACAGCATTGACGACCGTCGCCGCCTGGACGCCGGGCAGGCTGCGCAGGATCTGCAGATCCTCGCGCATCGTGACTTCGCCCTGGAACCTCTCGCTTGACGCCTGGAAGCCGACAAAGAAGGTGTTCGCCACGTCGATGCCGGGATCGCGGCTAATCTGTTCCATGCGCTGCACGATGATGAACAGCGAGTTGACGACGATGGCGAGCGCGAGCGCGATCTGCAACGCCACGAGAATGGCGCCGGTCGGGCTGCGCCGCAGCGAACTCAGGATGGGCTTGATGTCCATGGGGTCGATGTCCTTTGGCGCTTACTGCGTCTTGAGGTAGACGGCCGGCGCGGTGCGGCCGATGCGCCACGAGGGATACAGTCCCGCGATGGCACCGGCCAGCAGCGACAGCGCGAGGGTGACGAGCACGACGACGGGGTCGATCTCCGTCAGGCGTTCGTACGAGCCGCGGGTGAAATCGGAACCGTAGATCGCCCGGATACCGGCTAGGCCGCCGACCGCCAGCAGGATGCCCAGCACGCCGCCCGTCAGGCCGATCAGCAGCACCTCTGTCATGTGCTGGCGGATGATGTCGCGGCGACTGGCGCCGAGCGCACGCCGCAGTCCCGTGAGCGGCGCCGCGTTCAGGAACTTCGCGAGCAGCAGGCCCACGACGTTGACCAGGCAGACGCCCAGGAACAGCAACGCAATGCCGATCAACACGCGGTTGTCCTTCTGCACGACGTCGTTGCGGTCGAGCCACTGCCCGACGTCGTAGAGGACGTTGTTGAGCTTGCGCGGCATGCGTCCCGCGGCCTTCTGGCTGCGCGCATAGTTGTCGATGAAGGCCTGGTACCTGTCGCGATCCGCGATGGTCGGCAACTCCGCCCAGAACTGCAGCCAGATGCACTCCGAATTCAGGAAGTCCTGGTAGGTGTCGCCACTCTCCGGCTTCCAGCAGTTGGTATTGCCATACACGGGCATTTCGAGCGCCTTGCCCCAGCCATAGGGGATGTAGGCGTCTTCGGGGTCCTCGAACGAGCCGTTGTTGAGGTCGAAGAACTTGGGGCTCGGCGCCCACGGCTGCAGCACGCCGACGACACGGTATTCGATCTTGCCCAGCTTCAGAGTGCGGCCGACGCTGTTCTCGCCGCCGAACACCTTGGCGTTCGTCTCGTGGTTGAGCACCACGACCGGTTGCGGGCCCGCGTCCGCCGCCGCGTCCCAGCCCTGGCCGTACTGGAACGGCACATCGAACATGGGGAAGAACTCGTGCGACGTCACGCGCAACTGGGCATTGAACGGCTTGACCCCGTTGCGTTCCGGCAGCAGTAACGCGCCGGATTTGTACATGACCACGCTGCGCGGCGCGGCCTTGGCGCCATACAGGTACGTGGCATCGCGATAGGTGAGCAGTTGCGGCGGAAGGTCCGGCTTGTCGTCGTCGTACGGGCGCTCAGCGCTCCAGGTGTCGAGCGTAACCGCGTACAGCTGGCTGCTCTTGTCCGGGATCGGATTGGTCGCCATCGCGTGGTAGATCGTGAACGTCACGGTGCAGACGGCGATGCCAAGCGCGATCGCAAGCACCATCAGCGCCGAAAGCCCCGGATGGCGCTTCATGCTGTCGAGCGCGAGTCGCAGGTCGTAGGCAAACATGGTCGAGCCTCCTTGCCCGGTCAGCCGTAGGTCGCGTCGGCCGCCGGCGGATGCAGCACCGTCACCGACGCCGAATGCGCTTCGTACGGCTTGTAGTCCGTGATCTGGCCGTCGATGACCTGCACGTTGCGGTGCGCGCGGCGCGCGAGTTCGGGGTCGTGCGTGACCATCACGATCGTAGCTCCCATGCCGTTGATCTGCTCGAGCAGGTCCATGACCTGGCGCGCCATCAGCGAATCGAGGTTGCCGGTCGGCTCGTCCGCCAGCAGCAATGCCGGATCGCCCGCGAGCGCGCGCGCAATGGCGACACGCTGCTGCTGGCCGCCCGAGAGCTGTGACGGCAGGTGCTTCATGCGTGAGGAGAGCCCAACGAGGTCGAGTGCGGAGTTGATTCGCTCGCGGCGTTCACCCGCCGGCATGCGGCGGTAGCGCAGCGGCACATCGACGTTGTCGAAGACGTTGAGGTCGGGAATCAGGTTGAAGCTCTGGAAGATGAACCCGATCTTGTGATTGCGCACCCTGGAGCGCGCATCGTCGTCGAGCTTGCTCACGTCCACATCGTCGAGGCGGTAGCTGCCGGAATCGAACGTCTCGAGCAGGCCCGCCACGTTGAGGAACGTGGTCTTGCCGGAGCCCGAAGGCCCGGTCACCGCGACGAATTCGCCCTTGCCGACCTTCAGGCTGAACTCGCGCAGCGCATGCGTCTCGAGCAGATCCGTCCGGTAGGCCTTCGTCACCTGGGTCATTTCGAACATGGTTCGTCCTCTTGCGTTCGTTCGTCAGTCCGCGAGCAGCACGCGCGGCGCATTCTTGAAATCTTCGGTGTCGGAAATCACGACCTGCTCGCCAACGGCAAGGCCAGCGACGATTTCGATTTCGCGCACGCTCACGGCGCCGGTCTTGATCGGACGCCGCTCGGCGACGCCGTCTTGCACGACATAGGCCGTGGCACCCCCGCCCGCTTCGTAAAAGCCGCCGCGCTCCACTTTGAGCACGTTGTCGCGCTTGTCCATCAGGATGCGCACCGAAACGCGCTGGTTCTGGCGCAGGCCGGCCGGGATTTCGCGCAGTCGCACGCGCCCGGTGACTTCGCCCTGGCGCACTTCCGGTGAGATCGCGCTCACTTCACCCGCGTACGTCTTGCCACCGTACGACACGTCGGCCTGCATGCCGACGCCGATGGTCCCGGCGTAGGTCTCGGCGACGCGGAACTCGATTTCGAGCGCGGAGAGATCGACGACGGTGAGGAGCGCGGCATCCTGCTGCACGGCAGCCTTCTGCGTCACCGCGAGGTTGCCGACCATGCCATTGACCGGAGACTTCACCGCGAGCTCACCGACGCGACGCTCGAGGTCCTCTACCAGCAACTGCTGCCGGTCCCGCTGCAGACGTCGTGTCTGCAATTCGAACTCGAGACCTTCCTTTTCGAGGCCCGCGGTCTCGACCGCGTGGTGGTGCGTGAGCTTCGCCTCGTCGAGTTCGTCCTGGGCGCGCTGGAAATCGCGCTGGCTGATGACGCGCTGGTCCCACGCCGTCTGGGCGCGCGCGAACTCGCGCTCGGCCGCACGGATCGCGACGCCGGCCATGTCCGCGTTCTGCTGGCTCTGCAGGATCTTGCGGCGAACCTCGATCTCCTGGCGGCGCAGGTCGACGACGAGGCTTTCGAGCGTGGCGCGCTCGCGCTCGAATTCGTTCTGCAGCCCGGGACTTGCGACGGTCGCGAGCAGATCGCCTTTCCTGACCGTGTCGCCCGCATTGCGGTTCAAGGTCACGGTGCCGGCCGCAGGCGCATACAACGTGGGACTGACGGCGGCCACGACGGTGGCCTGCGCCGCGACGTCGCTCAGGAATTCACCGCGTGTCACCGTCGCGATGCGCACGCGCTCGAGCGCGACCGTGGCATCGCTGGAGGCCCAGCCCTTCAGGAACCCTGCCAGGACGGCCGCACCGAGCACGAGCAGCGCGACAGCCGCGGCGATGCGGACGCGTCGGTCGTGCCGCCATCCGGTGGCCTGCTCGACGACGCGATCCTGACCGTCGGTGCTGCGCATGCCCGGCGCGGCAATCTTGTCTGGGGTTCGCTTGAGGGTGGCGATGGACATGTCACTGGCTTGGATGCTGGAGAACAGGTTTCAGTTTGCAGGGATCGTGCCAGGCACCGCGGGTCGTGCAAGGCCATGTTTTCAAAGTCATTTATGGCCGCGCACAGGTCCCAGGCGCGGTGTCCGGGTGTCCGACTGCGGACGACGGACACTTTTGCGGACACTTTCCCGCAGGTCGATGGAAATGACATAGTTCGGCTCCACTGCAGGAGACCGATCGCATGGATATTCGCGGGCAACGTCGCAGCTCGAACATCGAAGACCGCCGTGGTATGTCGCCGGCCCGCAAGGGCATCGGGCTGAGCCTGGGCGGGATCCTGTTCCTGGTCGTGTTGAGCTTCCTCGGCATCAACCCGTTGCCCTTCCTCGGGGTTGCGACCAAGCAGGCGCCGGTTGAGATGCAGCAGTCGTCGCAGCCTTACCAGGAATCGGCGACCGAAGCGCAGCTAAGCGAACTCGCGGGCGTGACGCTGGCGCAGACCGAAGAAACCTGGGGCAAGCTGTTCGGTGGCAAGTACCAGCCGCCGACCATGGTGATGTTCAGCGGCCAGACGCCGTCGGCGTGCGGCACCGGCCAGGCAGCGATGGGGCCCTTCTATTGCCCGCTCGACCAGAAGGTCTACCTCGACCTCTCGTTCTTCCAGGAACTCGAGCAGAAGTTCGGCGCGCCCGGCGATTTTGCCCAGGCCTACGTGATTGCTCACGAGGTCGGTCATCACGTGCAGAACCTGACGGGTACCGCGCAACAGGTGCAGAAGCTCCAGCAACGCGCCCGCAGCAAGGCTGAAGCGAACCAGTACTCGGTGATGCTGGAGTTGCAGGCGGACTGCTACGCCGGCGTCTGGGCGCGCGATGCGGCCCCGCGTCTCAACATCACCCAGCAGGACATCGACGAAGGCATGCGCGCCGCGACGGCCATCGGGGACGACACGCTGCAGCGTGCAGCGCAGGGTCGGGTCGTGCCCGACGCGTTCACGCACGGCACGTCGGAGCAGCGCAGCCGCTGGTTGATGACGGGCATGAATTCGGGCGATCCGAACGCCTGCGACACGTTCAACTCGCGGCAGCTTTAGCGCTGGTTGCATGCGACCGCTCCGGGGCGTTCCCCCGAGCTTGGAAAGGCAGACACGCGCTCGGGGAAACGCCCCGGATCAGTCGCCTGTCATACGCGGCGCCATTTCCCAGTTTCCCGCTGCAGCGGGTGTGAAAGATCATAAGTCGAGCTTGCCGCCGTACCCCGTCAGTTCGAGATACCCGCGACCGGCTTCCTTGCCCGTCGCCTCGTCGATGAGACGGATCGGGCCTTCCCAATACAGGATCCCGGTCGTTGGCCGTGAATCGAGCTCGGCATCGAGCAGCAACGGCTCGACGCGATAGCGCCGGTCACCGACCTGCACCCGCCATTGGACCGGGTACGTCACGCCGGTCCGTGGGGAACGCCAGATCTTGAGCGGCGTCCAGCTTACTGCTTCAGGACCGAACGTCTGCGCCTCCCCCGCCTCGGCGGGAGAGGTCGTGCGTAGCGCGGGCGAGGGTCGACGCATCGTCGCGCCCGCCCAGCGTTCACCGCCCTGCCGGTCGCGCATGCGGAAGGCCATGAGCGCCCCACCATCGGTCATGTTCACGCCTAGCCAATCCCATCCGAGCGCACTCTCGTCGACGTAATCGCTCGACCATTCATGGTCGAACCACGCCTGCCCACTGACTTTCCTTGTGCTGCCACCCACCTTCACTTCGCCGCTGACCGCAAGCTGCGGCAGGCTGTAGTAGTAGCTCGCGGCGCGCGGGTCCGGTCCCTTGCGACTGAAACCTCGCTCGCCCTGCAGCAACGGGGGCTGCGTAGACGCGAGCGTGAGATCGAAGTCGAAGTCCTCGCCGTGCACTACGATGACATAGCGCCCGGGCGCCACCTGGCGGATCGACCAGTCGTCCAGCTTCACGTCCAGTTGGCCTTCACGCGCGTACGCCAGGTCGAAGCCAGTGCGTGCACCGCGCTGGGCGTGGCGGAGCTTGCCATTGATCGGGTCAGCCAACGCCGCATGAGCGAACAGCACCTGGCGCGGCGCGAAGCTGCTGGGGTTGTCCGTTCCCAACCCGGTGCGCACGCGAAAGAACGTGACCTGGAAACCCTGTGGTGCCTTGACCCTGCTCTCGGCATCGTCGAGCTGGCCCGTGACGTACCACCATTCGATGCGATAGTCGGGGTGACTGCCTTCGTCGCGCGGGAACGCTAGTTCGTAGCCGGGAACGACCGGTGGATACGCGACTTCTGCAGCGGCGCCGACCGGGACGATGAATGGCGGAAAGGCGAGGAAGATGAGGAAGGCGCGGAGGCCCTCACCCCAACTCTCGCCCGCTCCCGCGGGAGTGAGAGCAAGTCGACGCAAACTCACCAGTCCTCCTTCACGGCGCGGACGACATCTTCACCCATTGCGCGACGTCCGCTGAACGCCGCGGTCACCGCCGCAGCAGCAATCAGCACGCCGCTCAGGATCGCCAGCAGGCCCCACGGCACATGCACGTCCATCGTCCAGTGAAACGACTGCCGGTTGACGATGTAGATCAGAATCATGCTGACGATCGCGCCGACGACGAGTCCCGCCGCAACTCCGATCGCACCTAGCGCCGCACCTTCGAATGCGAGCATGCGTCCAATCTCGCGGCGCGTGACGCCAAGGTGACGCAGCATGCCGAACTCACCACGGCGCGCGAGCACCTGCGAACTCATGCTGGCACTGATGCCGAACAGGCCGATCAGGACCGCGACGGCCTCGAGCAGGTAGGTGACGGCGAACGTGCGGTCGAACAGCGCGAGCGAGCGCTTGCGGATCTCGCCGGGAATGGCGACGTCGTAGTCACCACTGCGCGCAATGGCGTCACGCAAGCTTCCACTGAATTCCTCGGGATCGGTGCCTGCGCGCAACCACAGCGCGGCGTTCGTGGCTGAACGTTCGCCGCTCAGCGCGATGAAGGTCTCGCGACTCATCACGATCGATCCACCCGGGCGCTCGTAATCCCGCCACACACCGCGCACCGTGGCGCGCACGACCTTGCCGCCGAGCGGCAAGTCGAATGCCGTGCCGACATCGAAGCCGCGCAGGTCCAGCGCCGCTTCCGACGCCCACACCGGAATCACCCCAGGCGGCGCGGTCCCCGTCGCTGCCCGCCGGATCGGCAGCACCTTATCCGCCGTCGACTCGTCGATCGGACGCGCAATGATGGTGAGGGGTAGTCGCTCGCCGGGCAGCAGCACGTCCTGGAACTTGATGAAATCCACGCTGGCAATCTCCGGCAGCGCCGTGATGGCAAGCTGCGCGGCTGCGTCCAGGTACGCGCCGGTCGCCGCCGAGCCCGCACGCACATAGAGATCTGCGGGCAGGATGCGCTGCATCCACGCCTCGAGCGACATGCGGAACGAGAAGACCATGATCGCCATCGCCACCATCAGGCTGAAGCTGACGAGCACGGCGGCGATACTGACGGTTGCACGACGCGCGGTACCGCGCAGCTGCGCTACTGCGACCTGGCGCCAGGCGGGTCCGTCGATGGGCAGGCGAGCGAACACGGTGGCCGCGATGCTGGGCGTCAGGAAGACCGCGCTCAGCAGGAGGCATGCGATCGACACATAGCCCGGCAGAGCAATCCCTTCGAGCGGCGGCAAGGCGAGCGCGAGGATGCCGGCTGCGAACAGGACGAGCGCGACTTTGCCGTGCGTGCGCGACGCCAGCGGAGCTTCGTCGCCGGCCTTGAGCGCTGCAGCCGCCGGCACGGATGCGGCTTCGCGCGCAGGCCCGAACGTGGCGACCAGCGCTGCGCCCGCACCGAGCAGGAAGAACACGAGGTACTCACCCGCGCTGACGTCGAGCGCAGGCGCGACACCACGAAAGTAGCCGGCTCCGAGGTCGGCGCCGAAGGCAGCGAGCCCCGCACGCGCGACGAGCACACCGAGCAGAACGCCACATACGGCGCCGAACGCACCGACGATGGCTCCCGACAGCAGTGACGCGGCCAATTGCTCGCGCACTGTCATGCCCATTGCGTGCAGCAATGCGATTTCGCGGCGGCGACGTGCCACGGCGAGCGATTGCGTCGCGTAGACCAGGAACGCACCGGTGAAGAGCGCCACGAGCGCGAGCGCCGTCAGGTTCGAACGGTACGCGCGCGTCAGGCGCACGGCATCGTCCGTTGCCTCGCCCGGCGTGACGATCTGCGCCCCTGGCGGCAGCAATGCGGCAACGGCTTTGCGCACGGCTTCACGATCGGCTTGCGGCGCGAGCCGCAGGTCGACGCGGTCGAGCCGCCCCAGCCGTTGCAGTCGCCACTGCGCCTCGCCGATATCGAGTAACCCTACCGACTGGCGAAAGGCTCCCGGCGGCAGGATGTCGGCCACACGGAGGCGCACACGATCGAGCGCCACCTGCACGTCGAGATCGTCGCCCACTTCGAGCTCGAGCGATTGCGCGGCCGCGGGGCTCAGCCAGATCGCATTCGCCGCGAGCAGCCCCTGCCCCTGCCGCTCGGTCGTCGCACCGACGCTCGCCAGCGCGGGCTGCATCTGCGTCGCGCGGAACGGATCGATGCCGATCAGTTTCAGGGTCCTCTCGCGCCCTGGCAGTCGAACCTGCACTTCGACGACCGGACTCGCGGCAGCCACGCCGGGCACGCGCAGGAGCCGTGGGAACAACGACTCGTCGAAACCAGCGCCCGACGACTGCACGGCGAAATCGGCGAGGCCGAACAGCGAACGCGACGCGCCCTGCACTTCGTCCGCCGCGACGCGATTGATGAGATAGACCGAGAAACCGAGCGCGACACCGAGCGCAATCGCGAGGACGGCCAGCAGAGTGCGGCCTGGCGCCTGGCGCAGCGGACCGAAGGCCGCGGCATCGAGCAGCGACAGCCGGGCCCGCAGCGCATTCCTGCCAAGGGGTAGTGTTTGTGCCACAGCGCTCATGCTCGAAGCGTCAGCCCGGCACGCGTGAGTTCGTAGACACGGTCGGTTGAAGCTGCAGCCGCGGCGGAATGCGTGACGAGAATACCCGCCGCGTTGTCGCGCTTGATCTGGGCGCGCAACACTTCGAGGATCATCGCCGCGTTGTCGGGATCGAGGTTGCCGGTCGGTTCGTCCGCGAGCACCAGCGCGGGACGGTGCGCCAGCGCGCGTGCTACGGCGACACGCTGCGACTCGCCGCCAGACAGCTCACGCGGGAAACTGGACGCGCGATCGGCCAGGCCCACGGCTTCGAGCAGCTCCATCACACGCTCGTCGACTGCGCGACCCGCATGTCCGTTCAGCGCCAGCGGCAACGCGACGTTGCGGGCAATACTCAGGTGCGGCAACAGATGGAACGCCTGGAACACGAATCCCATGCGGGTGCGTCGGACCTGGGTACGGCCCTCCTCGCCGAGCCTGGCGAGGTCGCGGTCTTCCAGCAGCAGCGCACCGCTGTCGGGCACGTCGAGCCCCGCGATCAGGTTCAGCAGCGTGGACTTGCCGACGCCGGACTCGCCGACGATGGCGACGTACTCGCCGGGCACCACAGTGAGCGAGACGCCGTCGAGCACGCGCCGGCCGGCGGGGCCGCCGAAGGACTTGGAAAGGTCGCGGAGTTCAAGCATGGGATGTAATCGTAGGCGTTGTGCCGAACGGATTCATTGTCCTGCAATCCGGGCGTAGCCTTCGGGCCATGGTCGCTGCCCGCTGACGGCACCCAGCTCGCCGATTCGCCCGGCCTCAGGCGAGGCGCTCCGCGAGGTAGGCGACGCACTGGTCCAGACTCGCGAGTCGCGCGTAGTCGGTCTCAGGCACGTCCACTCCGAACTCGCGCTGCAGTGCGATGGCGAAGTTGAGCGTGTCCATCGAGTCGAAGTCGAACTGGTCGCGGAAGGCGATGCCGGGGATCACCGAGTCCGCCTCGACATCGGGTGCGATCGCCGTCACCAACTCGAGGACGCGGCGCGGGAGTTGCTCGCGGTTCATGACGTGACCCTCACAGCTTCGCCGGCTCGGCCAGCAGCCCGGCAATCCGCGCCAGGAAGTGCGCGCCGAGCCGCCCGTCCGTGACCCGATGGTCTGCGCCGAGCGACAGCGTCAGCGCTTGCCGCGGAACGATCCTGCCAGCGACGATCCAGGGACGCTCGGCGACGGCGCCGGCGCCGACAATCGCGACCTGGGGCGGCTGGATGATGGGCAGCACCGTCTCGACCGCGGAGTCGCCGAGGCTGGTCAGGATGATCGTGGGTGCGGCGAGCTCGCTGGCACGCAGTCTCCCGGCTCGCGCGCGTGCGACGACGTCGCGAAACTCGTCCATCAGCGCGGCAAGCGGCTTGGTTGCGGTGTCCATGATGGCCGGCGCAACGAGCCCACCGCCGCGTAATGCGACCGCGACGCCGACGTGCACGACTGGGCTCTCTTCGTAACGGCCGTTGCGATGGAAGCCGCTGAAGCCGGCGTGATCGCGACAGGCCAGCGCCACTGCCTTGAGCAGCAAAGCCGCCAGCAGCAGCCGCTCGGTCACGGGCACTGCGGCGTTGTGTGCCGCGAGCCAGTCGACGGCGGAAGACACATCGACCGTCGTGGTCAGGTAGTAATGCGGAATCTCGCGCTTCGAGCGGGACATTGCGGCTGCGATCGCCGCGCGCATGCCTGCTGCTCCCTCACCCACGCTTGCAGGCGAGGGTTGGGGTGAGGGCCCCGCCCGCTCGACATCCTGGACCGTGATCGCGCCCTCCGGGCCGGTGCCGCGCAGCGACACGACATCGACGTGCAGCTCCTGCGCACGCTTGCGCGCTGCAGGCGAGATCTTCACGCGCTGTTGAATGGCCTCTCCCGCATCCTCTCCCGCTCGCGTGCGAGGGGGCGCCTGGACCATCTCCGGCGCAGGAGCGGGTGCCTCGGTATCGAGCAATGCCAGCACGGTGCCGACCGGGACGCGGGTTCCCGGTGGCACCAGGAGTTCACGCACGATGCCGTCGACGAACACCTCGACGTCGATCGCGCCCTTGTCGGTCTCGACCACAGCCACGACATCGCCGCGCTTGCAGCGGTCGCCTGGCGCCACATGCCACTCGACGAGCGTGCCCGCCTCCATGTCGGCGCCGAGCGCGGGCAGGCGGAACTCAGACTGCATGGCCAAGCAGCCTCCGCACGGTGTCCACGATACGCTCGCAACCGGGCAACGCGGCGTCCTCAAGGTGCTTCGGGTACGGGATGGGCACTTCCTCGGTGCAAACCCGCGCAATGGGCGCATCCAGGTCGTAGAAACCCTGCTCGACGATGCGTTGCCCGATCTCCGCCGCGAGACTGCACGTGCGCCAGCCTTCATCGACGATGACGACCCGGCGCGTCTTGCGCACCGAAGCCAGTACCGTCGCGTCGTCCAGCGGCCTGAGGCTGCGCAGGTCGACGATTTCGGCGTCGATCCCGTCCTGCGCGAGCACCTCGGCGGCTGCGATGCAGCGCCACAGACTCGCACCGTAGGTCACGAGCGTCACGCTGCTGCCGGCGCGATGCACCCGCGCACCTTCGAGCCGCACGTGCGCGGCGGCATCGGTGAGATCGCCTTCCATGTTGTAGAGCGAGATCGGTTCGAAGACGATCACCGGATCGGGTGACGCCAGTGCGACCCGCAGCATGCCGCGCGCATCGTCGATCGTCGCAGGTTCGACGACGCGCAGACCCGGCACGTGCGCATACCATGCCTCGAGGCTGTGCGAGTGCTGCGCCGCCAGCTGCCGCCCCGCGCCGGTCGCCATGCGGATGACGACGGGCACGGGAAACTGTCCGCCCGACATGTGGCACAGCGTCGCCGCCGTGTTCACAATCTGGTCGAGCGCGAGCAGGCTGAAATTGACGGTCATGACCTCGACGATCGGCCGCAAGCCACCGAGCGCTGCCCCGATCCCGGCGCCGACGAACGCGGACTCCGACAGCGGCGTGTCGCGGACGCGTTCCTCGCCGAACTCGTCGAGCAGGCCCTTGCTGACCGCGAAGCAGCCGCCGTACCTGCCGACGTCCTCGCCCATCAGGAACACGCGCGGATCGGCCAGCAGGGCCCCGCGGATGCCCTGCTTGACCGCTTCGCGGTAGGTGATGCGCAGCGGTGTCGTCATGGCGTCACCTCCTCCGCGTAGACGTGCCGCGCGAGGTCCTCGACCGGCTCCCACTCCGCGGCGGACGCGAACTCGACGGCGGCAGCGACCTCGGCATCCGCCTCACGCAGCAGGGCCTGAAAGTCGTCCTCGGTCATCAGTCCCGCCGCCTTGAGCCGCGTCGTGAGTGTGGTCAGCGGCCCGCGCTTGCGCCACTCCTCGACCTCGGCCTTGTCGCGATACAGCTGCGCATCGAACATCGAGTGCGCGCGCAGCCGATAGGTGCGCATCTCGAGCAGGACCGGGCCTCGCCCGGCGCGCGCATGCTCGACCGCTTCACGCGCGGCCTGCTCCACCGCCAGCACGTCCATGCCGTCCACGGCGGCTGCGCGCACGTCATACGCCGCGGCCTTCACCTGGATGTCCGTCTGCGACTCGGAACGCGCGAGCGCCGTGCCCATCGCGTACAGGTTGTTCTCGCAGATGAACAGCACGGGCAACCGCCACAGCGCGGCGAGGTTCATCGATTCGTGGAACTCGCCTTCTGCCGCCGCGCCTTCGCCGAAAAAGCAGGCGGACACATTGCATGTGCCGCGCAGCTTCTCCGCCAGGCCCAGGCCGACCGCGAGCGGCAAGCCGCCGCCGACGATGGCGTTGCCGCCGTAGAAACGCGTGGCGGCGTCGAAGACGTGCATCGAGCCGCCGCGCCCGCCGCTGCAACCCGCGCGCTTGCCGTAAAGCTCGGCCATCAACGGCCCCATTGCGACGCCGCGGGCGAGCGCGTGGCCGTGCTCGCGATAGGTCGAGACGATCGCGTCGCCCGGACCGAGCACCTGCATCACGCCGACGGCGATGGCCTCCTCACCGTCGCACAGGTGCAGGAAGCCGCGGATGTGCCCCGCACCGTAGAGTTCTGCGCAGCGGTCCTCGAACTGGCGGATGCGCAGCATCTGGCGCAGCAGGTGCAACCCACGTTCGCGCTTGAACCCGTCTGGCAGTCCGCTCATGAGTCCCCCTCCAGCGTGGAGAGATCCCCTTCGGGCAGGCCGAGTTCGCGCGCGCGCAGGAGCCGGCGCATGATCTTGCCGCTGCGCGTGCGAGGCAGCTGCGCCGCGAAGGCGATCTCCCGCGGCGCGACTGCCACGCCGAGCAAGCGTCGCGCGTGCGCGAGCAACTCGCGCTGCAACGCCTCGCCCGCCTCGTACCCCGACTTGAGTTCGACGAACGCCTTGACGACCGACCCGGCAATCGGATCCGGTATGCCGATCACGCCTGCCTGCGAGACGGCGGGATGCGTCATCAATGCGCTTTCGACCTCGAACGGGCTGATCAGGTGGCCTGCGGCCTTGATCACGTCGTCGGTACGCCCGACGAACCAGTAATAGCCGTCGGCATCGCGCTGCGCGAGATCGCCGGAGAGATACCAGCCACCGCGGAAGCACTTGCGGTAGCGCGCCTCCTCGTTGAGATACCCGCGGAACATGGACGGCCAGCCGGGCCGCAGCGCGAGCTCGCCGACCTCGCCCGCCGCTTCGACGACGTCGACACCGTCGTCCTCACGCGGCCGCACGATGCCAGCCTCGATGCCCGGCACGGGGCGACCCATCGAACCGGGCCGGATCGGCATGCAGGCGTAGTTGGCGATCATGATGGCGCCGGTCTCCGTCTGCCACCATGTGTCGTGGAATGGCAGGCCGAGCGCTGCAACGCCCCAGACGACCGCTTCGGGATTCAGCGGCTCGCCGACGCTCGCGAGATGACGGAGTGCTGGATACGTGCGGGTCCTGGCGAGTTCGACGCCGGCCTTCATCAGCATCCGGATCGCGGTCGGCGCCGTGTACCAGACCGTGACGCGCTCGGTGTCGAGGATCTCGTACCAGCGCGGCGCGTCGAACTCCTCGCGGTCCACGATCATGCCAACGCCGCAGGCGAGCGGCGCGATCACGCCGTACGAAATGCCCGTCACCCAGCCGGGATCGGCAGTGCACCAGTAGACGTCGCCAGCCTGGAGATCCAGCACCCAGCGGGCCGTCGCCACGTGTGCGCTGACTGCAGCGTGCACATGCAGCACCCCTTTCGGCTGACCGGTCGTGCCGCTGGTGAAATGCAGCAGCGCGTAGTCGTCGGGCGCAGTGTGGACCGCAGCGAACTCGGTCGAGGCGGTGTTCATCGCGACTTCGAAATCGGCTGTGCCCGCCGGCAAGTCGCCCGCGCCCGGAGTGCGCACCACGAGCACGTGTTCGAGTTGCGGGAGCTGGTCGCGGATCGGTGCGACCTTGCGGCGGTACAGCAGATCGGTCGTCACGAGCACCCGGACGGAGCCGAGCGACAGGCGTGCACGGACCGGCTCGGGGCCGAACGCGGAGAAAAGCGGGCAATAGACAGCGCCCTCTGCCAGCGTGCCGAGGACCGTCGCGTACAGCGCCGGCACGCGTCCCATCAAGGTCGCGACCCGCTCGCCGCGCTGCACTCCGAGCCGCGATAGTACGTTGGCGAAGCGATGCGAGGCGTCGGCCAGGTCGCGGAAGCTCAGGTCGGCGGACGGCGCACCACGGGCGAGGAAGCGGATGGCGAGTCGCTCGCCGGACGCGCCCGCTGCGTACCGGTCGACTGCTTCGAAGGCCATGTTGAGCGCACCGCCGCGCAGTCCGGACAGCCAGTTGTTGGCCTGCCCCCACGTGAAATCACGGCGGGCCTGTTCGTAGTCCATCAGGCAGGGCTCGCGGCGCAAGGCACCGCGGGGCTTGGCGATGGGCGACCAATCCATGCGGTCACCTCGGGTAGCTGGGTCTCGACGCCTGCAGGGTCACTGTAGGTGACGCCGCGCGCCGATTCATGCGGACTTTCCGCGAATCGAAAAAGGGGACATTCTCCATCTCCGGATCCCAGGCGCGGAGAAAGAGAATGTCCGCGATTTTCCCGGTCGCCGGCAGCGTGGAGGAACTGGCCGCGTTCGCGCGGCTGCAGGCGCGCTTGCCGGCGCTGTTCGAGCGGGTCTTCGGCGATCCGCTGGCGCCGCGCACCGTCGTAATCGTGCCCGGGCTCAGCATGGACCAGGACGTGCTGGGGAAGGTCGTCGGCGGACTGCACTACGAGGAACGTCAGCTGGCGATGCTGATGCTGCTGCGATTGCCGAACACGCGCATCGTGTTCGTCAGCAGCACGCCGCTCGAACCCGCGATCGTCGACTACTACCTCGGCCTGCTGCCCGGCGTCCCGCTCGAAGCGTCACGACCGCGGCTGGTATTGCTGTCGGCCAGCGACGCCTCGCCGATGACCCTCACCCAGAAGGTGCTGGACCGGCCCCGGCTGCTCGAGCGAATCCGGCAGGCCATGGGCGATCCCGAGGACGCGCACCTGTCGTGCTTCAATGTCACGCCCCGCGAACGGACGCTCGCCGTGCACCTCGGCATCCCGCTGTATGGCTGCGATCCTGGCCTGTTGCAGTACGGCGGCAAGAGCGGCAGCCGCAGGATCTTTCGCGAGGCCGGCGTGCCGTTGCCGGACGGCACGGAAGACCTGTCGAGCGTGCCGGACCTGGCGCAATCACTGGCAGCCCTCAAGTCGGGCAAGCCAGAGCTCATGCACGCCGTCGTGAAGCTGAACGACGGCTTCTCCGGCGAAGGTAACGCAGTGTTCTCGTTCGCAGGCTGCCCGGCCGAGCGTGTGCGGCACTGGGTCGAGGCCCACCTGCCGCTGAACCTCGCCTTCGAGGCGCGCGACATGCGCTGGGACCTCTACACCGCGAAGCTCGCCGCGATGGGCGGCATCGTCGAGGAGTGGATCGCCGGCGAAGGCGTGCGCTCACCGTCCGTACAGCTGCGAATCACGCCGGTCGGCGGCCTCGAGGTGATCTCGACGCACGACCAGATCCTCGGTGGGCCCTCCGGACAGATCTTCCAGGCGTGCACGTTTCCCGCGGACCCAGCCTATGCGCGTGAGATCCAGCGACTGGCGCTGAGAGTCGGACGCGCGCTGCTGGCAAAGGGCGCGCTCGGGCGCTTCGGCGTCGATTTCGTGTCGGTCCCCGGCGACGACGGCTGGCATCACGCGGCGATCGAGATCAACCTGCGCAAGGGCGGCACGACCCACACGTTCCAGATGCTGCAGTTCCTGACGCAAGGGCGCTACGACGCCGGGCGCACGGAGTTCGTCACATCCGACGGCGGAACCCTCAGCTATTACGCGACCGACAGCGTCGTGAACACGGTGTATCGTCGACTGACCCCGGAGGACCTGGTCGAGGTGACCAACCGGCACGGCCTTCATTTCGACTCGCAGCGGAACCACGGCGTCGTGTTCACGCTGCTTGGCGCATTGTCGGAGTTCGGCAAGATCGGCATCGTCGCGATCGACCGGAATCACGAGAGTGCGCGGGCGATGTTCCGCCGCACCGTGCAGGTACTGGACGAGGAAGCGGCGCGGGACTGAGCCGCGGCTTGCGAGCCGGGGCCATGCGTATCGAGGTGTGTCCCGTCGCCTCGACGCCGCGCTGCAGCGCGCGGCGCCTGCCTATCGACGGCCCTTGCGCGTCGCCGACCTGGAGCTGGCTTTCGCCCTGGCTCTCGCCGCAGGTTTCGCCCTGGCTTTGGCTTTGGCTTTGGTTTTGGTCTTGGCTTTAGATTTGGCTTTAGCTTTGACCTTGGCCTTTGCCTTCGCGGCGGGCTTGGCGACAGCCTTCGGCCGTCTCCCCGCCATGCGCTTCGCGAGCGCCGCACCGAGTTCCGCTGGCGAACGCACCGTGGTGACGCGCGCCGCTTCGAGCGCCGCGAACTTGTCGGCTGCCGTGCCCTTGCCACCCGAGATCACCGCGCCGGCGTGACCCATGCGCTTGCCCGGAGGCGCCGTGACGCCTGCGATATACGCAACGACCGGCTTGGTGACGTGCTGGCGGATGAACTCCGCGCCCGCCTCCTCGTCGCTGCCGCCGATCTCGCCGACCATGATGATGCCTTCGGTCTGCGGATCGTCCTGGAACAGCGCCAGCACGTCGATGAAGTTCATGCCCCGCACCGGGTCGCCGCCGATGCCGACGCAGGTGCTCTGGCCGAGGCCGACGTTGGTGGTCTGGAAGACGGCTTCGTAGGTGAGCGTGCCCGAGCGCGAGACGATGCCGACCTTGCCCTTCTTGTGGATGAAGCCCGGCATGATGCCGATCTTGCATTCTCCCGGCGTGATGACCCCCGGGCAGTTCGGACCGACCAGGCGCGACTTCGAGTCCTTGAGCGCGGCCTTGACCTTGACCATGTCGTTGACCGGGATGCCCTCGGTGATGCACACGATCAGCTCGATGCCGGCGTCCGCCGCCTCGATGATCGCGTCGGCCGCGAACGGCGGTGGCACGTAGATCATGGTGGCGTTGGCGTCGGTCTTCGCGATCGCCTCGCGCACCGTGTCGAACACCGGCAGTCCCAGGTGCTTCTCGCCGCCGCGACCCGGCGTGACGCCGCCGACCAGCCGGGTGCCGTAGTCTAGGCAGCCCTGTGAATGGAAAGTGCCCTGCTTGCCGGTAAAGCCCTGGCAGATCACGCGCGTGTTCCTGTTGACGAGAATCGACATGGCTTACTTCCTCGCAGCGGCCGCGACGACCTTCTGCGCGGCGTCGGTCAGGTCGGTGGCAGCGATCAAGTCCAGCCCGCTCTCAGCCAGCAGCTTGCGGCCCTGCGGCGCGTTGGTGCCCTCGATGCGGACCACGACCGGCAGGTGCAGGCCGAGGTCGCGCGCGGCGCCGATCACGCCCTCCGCGATCATGTCGCAGCGGACGATCCCGCCGAAAATGTTGACCAGGATGGCCTTGACCTTCGGGTTGTTGAGGATCAGCTTGAAGGCGATGGTCACGCGCTCACGCGTGGCGCCGCCGCCGACGTCGAGGAAATTGGCGGGCGAGCCGCCGTAGAGCTGGATGACATCCATCGTCGCCATGGCGAGGCCCGCGCCGTTGACCA
>JAPLSF010000405.1 GCA_026398785.1 Pseudomonadota bacterium
GTCCACCGTGCCTACGAGAGCCGCATGACCGACCTGCAGGCGCGCGTGAAGGTGCGCATCGTCGAGCACGTCAAGGGTCCGGACGGCGAACTGGCGCCGAAAGTCCGCCTGGCGGACACGACCGTCGGCCGCGCGCTGCTGCTCGAGATCCTGCCGAAGGGCCTCTCCTTCGACCTGATCAACGTCGACATGACCAAGAAGGCGATCTCGGGCGTCATCAACGCCTGCTACCGCCAGCTCGGCCTCAAGGAAACGGTGATCTTCGCCGACCAGCTCATGTACATGGGCTTCCACTACGCGACCCGTTCCGGCGTCTCGATCGGCGTGGACGACATGATCGTCCCCGAGCAGAAAGAGCGCATCCTGGCGGCGGCAGAGCGCGAAGTGAAGGAGATCCAGGAGCAGTACTCCTCGGGTCTCGTCACCAACGGCGAACGCTACAACAAGGTCGTCGACATCTGGTCGCGCACCAACGACCAGGTCGCCAAGGCGATGATGGAGAAGCTGGGCGGCGAAGACGTCGAGAACTCCCGCGGCGTCAAGGTGCGCCAGAAGTCGTTCAACTCGATCTTCATGATGTCGGACTCCGGTGCGCGCGGTTCGCCCGCCCAGATCCGTCAGCTCGCCGGCATGCGCGGCCTCATGGCCAAGCCGGACGGCTCGATCATCGAGACGCCCATCACGGCGTGGACCAGATCTCGGTCCGCTCGCCGATCAGCTGCGAAACGCGCTACGGCGTCTGCGCCCAGTGCTACGGCCGCGACCTGGCGCGTGGTCACCGGATCAACATCGGCGAAGCGGTCGGCGTCATCGCGGCCCAGTCGATCGGCGAACCGGGCACGCAGCTCACGATGCGCACGTTCCACATCGGTGGTGCGGCGTCGCGGGCCGCGGCGGTCAACTCGATCGAGATCAAGAGCAAGGGCACGCTGCGCTGGCACAACCTGAAGGCCGTGCACCACGAGAAGGGCCACTGGGTCGCCGTGTCGCGTTCGGGTGAAGTCGGCGTCATCGACGACTTCGGCCGCGAGCGTGAGCGTTACCGCGTGCCTTATGGCTCGGTCATCGCAGTGAGCGAAGGCCAGTCGGTGGTCTCGGGCCAGGTCGTCGCGACCTGGGATCCGCACACCCACCCGGTGGTCACGGAAGTCGCCGGTTCGATCCGCTTCCAGGACTTCATCGACGGCATCACCGTGCAGAGCCAGGTGGACGAAGTCACCGGCCTGACGAGCACCGTCGTCCTGAACCCGAAGGAGCGCGGCGCCGGTGGCAAGGACCTGCGTCCGGTCATCAAGCTGCTGAATGCCAAGGGCAAGGAAGTCTGCTTCGCCAACACGGACATCCCGGCCAGCTACGCGCTGCCCGCGGGCGCGCTCGTGAACCTGAGCGACGGCGCCCAGGTGTCGGTCGGCGACGTCATTGCCCGCATCCCGCAGGAATCTTCGAAGACCCGCGACATCACGGGTGGTCTGCCGCGCGTGGCCGACCTGTTCGAAGCCCGCAAGCCGAAGGACTCCGCGATCCTCGCCGAGTATTCGGGCACGGTCAGCTTCGGCAAGGAAACCAAGGGCAAGCGCCGCCTGGTGATCCAGGACGAGGGCGGTGAGAAGCACGAGGAGCTGATCCCGAAGTGGCGCCATCTCACGGTGTTCGAAGGCGAACACGTCGAGCGCGGCGAGACGATCGCGGACGGCGAGCCGAATCCGCACGACATCCTGCGCCTGCAGGGTATCGAGCCGCTGGCGAACTACCTGGTCCGCGAAATCCAGGATGTCTACCGCCTGCAGGGCGTCAAGATCAACGACAAGCACATCGAGGTGATCATTCGCCAGATGCTGCGCAAGATCGAGATCGTCGAAATCGGCGCTACCCCGTTCCTGCGCGGTGAGCAGATGGACCGGGCCCGCGTGCTCGATGCCAACGACAAGGTCACGAAGGAAGGGAAGCTCCCGGCCATCGCCGACCCGATCCTGCTGGGCATCACCAAGGCGTCGCTGGCGACGGAGTCGTTCATCTCGGCGGCCTCCTTCCAGGAGACCACCCGCGTCCTCACCGAGGCCGCGGTCCGGGGCATGAAGGACGACCTGCGCGGCCTGAAGGAGAACGTGATCGTCGGCCGTCTGATCCCGGCCGGTACGGGCTCGTTCTACCACCTGACCCGGCGCAAGCTGGCGGAAGGCGACCGGGCGTCGAGGGGCTTCGGCGACCTGGCGACGGGCGGGGCGTCGGCGGATTTCGATTCCGCGACGGCCGACGAGTCGGAGGCCCCCGCGGGCTGAGCGGGGGCCGGGGTGGGGGTACGTACAGTGCCAAGTTGACACGGTAGGCCCCCCTCCCTAGAATTTCGCCCCCTCGTTTGGGATGCTGCCGGCGATCCTCCCGTGCAGCATTCGTTTGAACCATATCGGGCCGCCGCAGGGCGGCCTGGTGTTTCCTGCTTGATGTAACGCGGCGGGCGCCTCGGCGTCCGCCAACCTGGAGTCGGTCCGCAACATGTCAACCGTCAATCAGCTGATCCGTGCGCCGCGCGGCGAAGCCGCCGCCAAGAGCAAGGTTCCCGCCCTCGGCAATTCGCCGCAGAAGCGCGGTGTCTGCACGCGCGTCTACACGACCACGCCGAAGAAGCCGAACTCGGCCCTGCGCAAGGTCGCCAAGGTGCGCCTGACCAACGGCTACGAAGTGATCAGCTACATCGGCGGCGAAGGCCACAACCTGCAGGAGCACTCGGTGGTGCTCATCCGCGGCGGCCGCGTCAAGGACCTCCCGGGCGTGCGTTACCACACGGTGCGCGGCACGCTCGATTGCGCCGGCGTCTCCGATCGCAAGCAGAGCCGGTCCAAGTACGGCGCCAAGCGCCCGAAGGGCGGCTGATCTTCTTTCCTACTAACCCCCGGTCACTGATCACCAGTTGCTGGCGAAGCGGAATTCAACATGTCGCGTAGATCCCAAGCCCCCACCCGCACCATCCTGCCGGACCCGAAGTTCAACAGCGTCCTGCTGGCGAAGTTCATGAACATGGTCATGGAGCGCGGCAAGAAGTCCGTCGCCGAGCGTATCGTTTACGGTGCGATCGACCGCATGGCCGAGAAGACCGGTCGCCCGGCCGAGCAGACGCTCGACCTGCTGACCCAGGCGCTCGACAACGTGAAGCCGATGGTCGAGGTGAAGTCCCGCCGCGTCGGCGGCGCCACGTACCAGGTGCCGATCGAAGTCCGCGCCCAGCGCCGCCAGACCCTTGCCATGCGCTGGGTCATCGAAGCGGCCACCGCCCGCAGCGAGAAGTCGATGGCGCAGCGTCTCGCCTCCGAGCTGCTCGAAGCCTCGGAGAACCGTGGCGCCGCCGTGCGCAAGCGTGAAGACACGCACCGCATGGCCGACGCCAACAAGGCATTCGCGCACTACCGCTGGTGAGTGTCCGCGCGGCCCGCCGCGCGACCTCGCCACATGACGACTGAAGGACTTTAACCGTGCCACGCACTACTCCGATCGAGCGCTACCGAAACATCGGTATCTCGGCGCACATCGACGCCGGCAAGACGACGACGACCGAGCGCATCCTTTTCTATACCGGCGTGTCGCACAAGATCGGCGAAGTGCACGACGGCGCGGCCGTCATGGACTACATGGAGCAGGAGCAGGAGCGCGGCATCACGATCAC
>JAPLSF010000361.1 GCA_026398785.1 Pseudomonadota bacterium
CAAGTTCATCGAGCGTCTCGACCAGCTCATCCAGGAACGCCGCACCCGCTGAGCAGTCCGGAGCCGGCAGCAGCCGGCTCCAGTTCCCGTCATCCTGACGACACGACCGGGCCGCGAGGCCCGGTCGTCGTTTACGCGGCCTCGACCTTCGCTTTGGCCGGCGTCTTGCGATCGCCAATCAGGTACGCCGCGAGCGCCGGCAGCAGCAGGATCGCGCCGAACATGTTCACCAGGAACATGAAACAGAGCAGGATGCCCATGTCGGCCTGGAACTTCAGGTCCGAGAACGTCCACGTTGCCACCGAGATCGTCATGGTCACGGCCGTGAACACCGACGCCGTGCCGCGCTGCTTGAGCGCCTCGACGAAGGCGTCCTTGAGCTTGAGCCCACCGTCTTCCATCTCGTGCTTCATGCGCTCGAAGAGATAAATGCCGTAGTCGACGCCGACGCCGACGCCGAGTGCCACGACCGGAAGCGTGTTTACCTTGACGCCGATGCCGAGGATGGCCATCAGCGCATTGCACAGGATCGTCACCAGCGCGAGCGGCAGGATGATGCAGAGCGTGATCGGGAACGAACGGAACGTGATCAGGCAGAGCAACATCACGGATGCGAACAGCGCGAGGTTGACCCACTTGTCGGCGGCCTCGACGGCCTCGTTGGTGGCCGCCATGACCCCGACGTTACCGCTCGCGAGGCGGAAGGTGACGCGCTCGGTGTCGCCGCCGGCCGCCTTGAAGTCCTTCACCTTCTGCACGATATGCTCGATCGTCTGCGCCTGGTGATCGGTGGTATAGATGCTGATTGGCATCGCCGTGCAGCGCGAGTTCATGAACTCGTTGCCCAGCCGCGTGGCATACCCCACGCCCTGCGCGATCTGCGCGCGGCTCTCGGGCAACATGCGCCACTTGATGAACGTCTCCGCGAACGACTGCGTCATCGACTTGACGAAGCCGGCGAGGCTGCGCACGGTCGCCACGCCTTCGACCTGCCGCATCTGGAATTCGAAGTCCTCGATCTTGTCCATGACGTCGCGATCGACGCAGGGCGAGTCGTCGTCGTTTTCCGGCTTCGCCTCGGCGATAACCTGCAGCAGGTCCACGCCGATCGCGAAATGGCTGGTGATCATCCCGACATCCTGGTTGTAGCGCGAGTCGGGCCGCAGTTCCGGCACGCCTTTGCCGAGGTCGCCGATGTGCAGGTGTCGGGCCTGCGACAAGCCGAACGCCAGCAGGCCAAGACCGATCAGGATCGGCACCCAGGCGACCTTCTTCGTCGCCAGCGGACCGATGCGCTCCCAGAACCAGTCGCCCGCCGTTTCCTTGCCGGCCAGCTTCGAGGCCTGCTCGGGCGTGAACTTGTAGTACGACAGCAGGATCGGCAGCAGCATCTTGTTGGTGATGATCATCACCGTGACGCCGATGGTCGCCGTGAAGGCTAGCTCGCGCACGATCTCGATCTCCACGAACGCGATGACCATGAAGCCGAGCGCGTTCGCGAGCAGCGCCATCGCGCCCGGGATGAAGAGCTTCTGGAACGAGTGCGTCGAGGCCGTGATGCCGTCCGCGCCGTGCAGCGTCTCGAGCCGCCACGCGTTGGTCATCTGCACCGCGTGCGATACCGCGATGGAGAAGATCAGGAACGGCACCAGGATCGACATCGGGTCGAGCCCCAGGCCGAAGACCGGCAGCAGGCCGAGCAGCCAGATGACCGGCACGATCGCGCAGATCAGCGCCAGCGCCGTGATCATCAGCGAGCCCGAATACCAGTACAGCAGCAGCGCGGTGATCACGAACGCGATGCCGAAGAACACCAGCACGCCGGCCGCGCCTTTGGCGATGTCGCCCACCGCCTTGGCGAAGCCGATGATGTGGACGCCGGTGTTCTCGTTCTCGTACTTGGCGCGAATCTGCTCAAGCTGGCCCGCAATCGCCTGCAGGTCGAGACGTTCGCCCGTTTCCGGGTCGTTCTCCATCAGTGTCGCCACGACCATCGCCGCGGTCTGGTCGTTCGAGACCAGGCGGCCGACCCAGTCGGACTTGAGCAGGTTCTCCTGCACCTTCGCCATCTGTTCCGGGGTGCCCGCGAAATCGGCGGACACCACGTTGCCGCCGCGGAAGCCATCCTCGACCACCTCGGTGAAGCGCACGTTCGAGGTGAAGAGCGAGGCCACGGAGCTGCGCTCGACGCCGGGGATATAGAAGACCTCTTCCGTCACCTTGCGCAGCGAATCCATGAACTGCTTGTCGTAGATGGTTCCCTTCTTGTTCTGCAGCGCAACCAGCACCTTGTTGGCGCCACCGAAGTCCGACCGGTACTCCAGGAAGGTCGCCATGTACGGATGCTTGAGCGGGATCATCTTGGTGAACGCCGCCTGCACGCGCAACTGGCTCGCCATCGCACCCAGCAGGATGGTGATCAGGATGAACAGGATCAGCAGCGGTCTGCGGTAGTGGAAGATCCAGTAGGAGATCTTGCCGACCCAGTCCGGAGTGAACTGCAGCTTCTCGATCTCGGCTTCGTCGGCGTTCACGCCGGGCTTCACGTCATGCGCCATGTTCATTGTCCTTGGGCGGTGTCGTTACCGGCTCTTGAGCCAGGCCGGGTCGAGCGGCGTGACGCCGCTTTCGCCCGCGAAGATGATGCCGCCGCCTGCCCTTTCCACGAGTGCGGCGAAACCCTTGCCGGGTGCAGCCGAGTGCAACACGAAACTCTGGCCGTTGTCGGCGCTTTCCGCGATCAGTCCCGAATTGCCGACCAGCATCACGCGCCCGTCGGCAAGTTGCTGTCCTGCCATGAACGCAACGGTTGTGCCGGTTTCGATCTTTTGCCAGGTCGTGCCGAGGTCGAGCGAGCGGTAGACGTTGCCGCGCATGCCGAACGCGAGGACGCTGCCGTCTTTCACCGCGAGCGCGCCGAAGTACGAACCCTGGTACGGCGAAGTGAGCGCCGTCCAGGTGGCGCCGTCGTCGTCAGAACGGGCGAGCGTACCGGACTCCCCCACCAGCAACAGCGATGTGCCGACGACGATGATCTGCGAGATGTGCCGGTCGAAGTCTTCCGACAGCACGGTTATGCGCTGCCAGGTCTTGCCCGCGTCCTGCGAATCGAAATAAAGGCCGAACGCACCGTAGGCGATGAAGTGATCGCCAGCGAGGTGCGTGACGCCGAGCAGCGAATCTGGCCCGGCCTCATCCACGGTCACCTGCGACCAGGTGGCGCCGCCGTCCTCGGTACGCACGAACGAGCCGCCGTGACCCACGGCAACGCCCACCTTGGCGTCCTTGAACGCCACCCCCGTCAGGGTACGGGTGACCGGCGTCGGCAGGCCTTTCCAGGTCTGGCCACCATCGTCGGAAACGAGTGTGAAGCCGCGCTCGCCGACGCCGATGAGGCGCTGGTCGACCTGCGCGATGTCGAGCAGCAGGATTCGGTCGCTGCGCACGTCGACGACGACGCGCTGCGCTGGCATCGGCTTGGCCGGCTCCGCCTTGTCCTCGCCGCTTGCAGGCGCCGCGAGGCACAGGCTCGCGCCCAGCAAGGCGCAGGCAATTCCCGCCCGGTGTTTCATGCAGCATTCCCCCGCGGCCGGACTCCCCCTGCCGCAAACCGACCGGCCCCGGCAGCACCGGAGCCGGCCATCGTCAACTCAAGCGAGGCATCGGCGCCCCATGGATTCCCTGCTTACTTCGTGCCCAGGCGCCGCAGCGCATCGGGCTGGAAGTCGGCCCACTTGCCCTTCTGGTTCCAGTCCCAAGGCGTCTTGATCTCGTTGTCCAGGCCCGCGGCATAGTAGGCACCGCTGTTCAAGTCGTGCCAGGTGTTGGCGCGGAAGTAGGGGATCTTCACGTCGTAGAACTGCATCATCGGATGCACGCCGATGCGCCACAGCTGCTTGCGCGTGTCGTAGGCGTCTTCGTACACCACCGTCCACGTATCTTCGTCGAGGTAGAACACCCGCTTGCCGTAGATGTGCTTGCTGCCCGGCTTGAGGTTGGCCTCCACTTCCCACACGCGGTGCAACTCGTAGCGCATGAGGTCGGAGTTGATCGTGTTCGTGCGGATGATGTCGTCCTTGTACTTGAGCTTCTTGTCGGCAAGCTTGTAGGCATTGTAGGGGATGTAGATCTCCTTCTTGCCGACCAGCTTCCAGTCGTAGCGGTCCGGCGCCCCGTTCCAGGCATCGAACTGGTCGGACGTGCGCATGCCCTCCGTGCCGTCCGTGAAGTTGTCGTACGCAAGGTCTGGCGCGCGGCGCACGCGACGCTGGCCGGCGTTGTAGATCCAGGCCGAGCGCGTCTGCTTCACCTGGTCGATCGGTTCGTGCACCAGGAACACCGTGCCCTCGAGTGTCGCGGGCGTAGTGAAGGCCGACTGGAACGCCAGCAAAAGGTTGTCCTGCGGCTGGTCCAGGCTGGTGTTGAAGATGCGGTACTCGTGGGAGCCGATCTTGTAGAAGTCACCACTGGAACGCACCGGGAAGCTGTTGTAGTCGCGGACCACTCCGGCTCCCAGGAAACGCTGCTGGTGATTGTAAATGACCTCGACGCCGCTCCTCGGGATCGGGAACGGCACGTCCGCGCGGCCGCCCGTGATGCCAAAGCCCACGAGTTCCAGCTTCGGTGCGTTCTCCCTGACGTTGGCATACACCGAGTCCGGATAGCAGGCAGTCCGGCGCGTCTCGTAGACCGGCATCTTGAAGTTGTCGTACTTCGCCAGCAGCGCGAGCGTGCCGGGCGTCAGCTTGTCCTTGTACTGCGCGGCGTTGGCCTTGGTGATGGTGAACTTCACCTTGTCGTTCGGGAACGGGTCGATGTAACCCTTGGCCGGCGTCCAGCCCGCGGGCGGCGCACACAGGCCACCGGTCCAGGCGGGAATGGTCCCATCCTTGTTGCCCGCCTTCTCGGCGCCCATCGGCGTGAGGTCCGCGCCGAGGCGCGCAGCTTCGGCGGCCGTGAGCTTCGCGTACGCCGGCAGTGCCGTGCCCAGCAGACCTGCCACCGCGATCGCGGAGGCGAGGATCCTGTTCAAGTTCTTCATCTGGTTCGTCTCCTGGATCCGATTAGAAGGTCACGCTGACGGCGGCCGAGTAGTAGTCGCGATCGAACAGCGGATCGAATCCGCCGTTGTCGTAACTCACGTAGTTGAGGTCGAGCACGTACTTCTTGTTGTAGTTGAACTTCACGCCGAGTCCGAGCGTCATGCGGTCCTCGATGAAGGTCGGGTCCATCGAGACGCCTTCAACGTCGTGCGCCCAGAACACGCTCGGGGTGACGGTGACGCCGCTGTCCATGACGTTGTTGTAGTCCGCCGAGAGACGCAGGCGATAGCCCCAGGCCACGTCCGTCACGTAGCCGTCGTTGCGGCAGCCGTTCGGCTGCGGGTTGTAGA
>JAPLSF010000023.1 GCA_026398785.1 Pseudomonadota bacterium
CTTCATTCGACTCGCGAGCCCGACGGTGGCGAAGCGGGTCGCGGAGATCAATTACGTGGACATGCGCTACACGAACGGCTTCAGCGTGGGCTGGAACGCCCGTTCCGCACTGGCCGTCGCCCCGCAAGAGGACGCGACACCAGATGCCTAGAAAGCCCGAAAGAAACCTGCTCGTCGGACTCGACATCGGCACCTCGAAAGTCGTCGCCATCGTCGGCGAGCTCAACGTGGACGGCACGATCGACGTGGTGGGCGTGGGCTCGCACCCTTCGCGTGGGTTAAAGCGCGGCGTCGTCGTCAACATCGACTCGACGGTGCAGTCGATCCAGCGCGCGGTCGAGGAGGCCGAGCTGATGGCCGGTTGCCAGATCCATTCCGTGTTCGCCGGCATCGCCGGCAGCCACGTGCGGAGCCTGAATTCGCACGGCATCGTCGCGATCCGCGACAAGGAAGTGACGCAGAGCGACGTCGAGCGCGTGATCGACGCGGCGCGTGCCGTTGCGATTCCCGCGGACCAGAAGATCCTCCACATCCTGCCGCAGGAATTCATCATCGACGCGCAGGACGGCATTCGCGAGCCTGTCGGCATGTCGGGCGTGCGGCTCGAAGCGAAGGTCCACATCGTGACCGGCGCGGAAAGCGCCGCGCAGAACATCGTCAAGTGCGTGCAGCGCTGCGGCCTCGAGGTCGAGGACATCGTGCTCGAACAGCTGGCGTCGAGCTACGCCGTGCTGGCCGACGACGAGAAGGAACTCGGCGTCTGCCTGATCGACATCGGCGGCGGCACCACCGACGTGGCGGTCTTCGCGGGCGGCGCGATCCGGCACACCGCCGTCATCCCGATCGCGGGCGATCTCGTCACCAACGACATCGCGCAGAGCCTGCGTACACCGACGCACCATGCCGAGGAACTCAAGGTGAAGTACGCGTGCGCGCTGTCGCAGCTCGCGAATGCGGACGAAACCATCGAAGTGCCGAGCGTGGGCGATCGTCCGGCCCGGCGCCTCGCGCGGCAGACGCTCGCGAGCGTCGTCGAAGCGCGCTACGAGGAAATCTTCGTGCTCGTGCGCGACGAACTCGCCCGGTCCGATTACCACGACAAGATCGCCGCCGGCATCGTCCTCACGGGCGGCAGTGCGAAGATGGACGGTGTCATTGAACTGGCCGAGGAAATTTTCCACGCGCCGGTACGTCTCGGCCTGCCGCAGGGCGTTAGCGGGCTGGTGGACGTCGTGCGCAATCCGATTCATTCGACCGGCGTCGGGCTGCTGCTGTTCGGCCGCAGCACGCGCCACGTGCATCCGTCGCCGCATGGCGGGATGGGTCCGCGCAAGACCATCCAGCGCATGCGGGACTGGTTCAAGGGGAACTTCTAGGGCAGGAAGGGCAGGAAGGGCGGGAAGGGTAGGAAGGACAGCGCAGATTTTTTTGGGGCGCGGTTAAGGCTGCCGTGCCAGGCAACAAGTCATTCGTCATCATTTTTGTTACGGAGCAGCACACCCATGTTCGTACTCGCAGATACGGAAAACCAAGGCGCAATCATCAAGGTCGTAGGCGTGGGCGGCGGCGGCGGCAACGCCGTGACCCACATGGTCAATTCAGGTCTGGAAGGCGTCTTCATCACCGCCGGCATGGGTGGTGGCACGGGAACGGGCGCCGCGCCGATCGTGGCGCAGGTGGCGAAGGAACTCGGCATCCTGACCGTCGCCGTCGTGACCAAGCCTTTCGAGATGGAAGGCAACAAGCGCACGTCGCTCGCGGAGCAGGGCATCAACGAGCTGCACAAGTACGTCGACTCGCTGATCACGATTCCGAACCAGAAGCTGCTGACGGTGCTCGGCGGCGACATGACGCTGCTCGACGCATTCAAGACGGCGAACCAGGTGCTGCAGGGTGCCGTGCAGGGCATCGCGGAATTGATCACGCGTTCCGGCATGATCAATGTCGACTTCGCCGACGTCCGCACCGTCATGGCCGAGACCGGCATGGCGATGATGGGCTCCGGCCAGGCCAGCGGCGAGAACCGTGCGCGCGCCGCCGCCGAGGCCGCGATCTCGAGCCCGCTGCTCGAAGACGTGAACCTGTCGGGCGCCCACGGCCTGCTGATCAACGTCACGGCCGGCATGGACCTGCGCACGAGCGAGTTCCACCTTGTCGGCGAGACCGTGAAGCAGTTCGCCTCGGATGATGCCACCGTCGTTGTTGGTTACGTGATCGATCCGGAGATGACGGACCAGATCCGCGTCACCGTCGTAGCGACCGGCATTGGCCGCGCCGTGGCCAAGGCCGTGCCGCAGCCGACGATGGTCCAGGGCGTCGGCCGTGCCGACCGCCGCCGTGCGCCGCTCGGCGTGGGCGACTACTCGGCCTATGACACGCCGCCGCGTCTGCGCGAGCGTGCGCGTGCCGTTGGCGATGGCCTGAGTCACGACCACGGCGACGAATCGTTCATCGACATTCCGGCGTTCCTGCGCCGGCAGGCCGACTAGCGACGACCGCCTTTCCCGCCAGCCCCGGGCAAGGCACGCAGAGTCCAGGTGGAGGTTCCCTGCTCCGGGCCTCCGCCTGGCTCTGTCCAGCGGTTGCAAGGTGAACAACGATGCGTGCCGACAGCACCGCCGGCCTGGGCCAGGCGCTCGACTTCCGCGACGAATGCGACGCGCTGCATTCGGCGCTCGAGAACGCGCCGGCTGAAGCCTGGGCCGAGGCTACACAGTTCAAGGGCTGGACATTCGACGACGTTCTCGGTCACCTCTATTTCTTCGACCACGCCGCGGAGATCGCCGCGCGCAGTCGCGACGAAGTCCAGGCGTTGTTCCGCGACATCTTCCAGGCGAGCACTACCGGCGTCGCGCTGATCGACTATTCACGCCGCTGGCTGCAGGGATGCGCGGGCTCCCCTCTGCTCGAGCGCTGGCACGGCCAATACCAGCGGCTTGCAGAGATCTATGCCACTTTCGAGCCTGGCCATCGCCTGGCGTGGGCCGGCCCCGACATGAGTGCGCGGTCGTTCATGAGTGCCCGGCAGATGGAAACATGGGCGCATGGTCAGGCGATCTTCGACGCGCTCGGCAGCGATCGCGTCGAGCATGACCGGCTGCGCAACATCGCGGTGATGGGCGTCAACACCTTCGGCTGGACCTTCAAGGTCAACCGCCGTGAAGTGCCCGCGGTGAGGCCGTACGTGCGTCTGACGAGTCCGTCAGGCGCCCTCTGGGAGTGGAACGATCCTGCGACGGCGGAACGCGTCGAGGGCAGCGCGGTTGAGTTCTGTCGCGTGGTCACGCAAACACGCAACCTGCTCGACACGAATCTTGCGGTGACGGGCGCCATTGCACGGCAATGGCTGGAACATGCGCAATGTTTCGCGGGCCCGCCGCAGCGACCGCCGGCACCCGGCACGCGGTTCAAGCAGGGGCGCTATAACTGCGAGTGGTGATCAGCCCGTCGCTGGGTCATCGACGCCAATGACGCCATCTGCCACGAGGCGGTCGATCTCGCCGGCTTCGAATCCCGCTTCCGTCAACACCGTTCGACTGTCACCTCCAGGGCGAGGTGCGTGCCGGTCTGCAGATTCGGTCCCACCGTGCCAGCGGAACGGCGTACGCGGCGCGCGCAGGCGGCCTTCGGTCGGATGATCGTATTCATGGAAGAATCCCGTCGCGACCAGGTGCGGATCCTGCAACAGTTCGCCGACGGAGTTCACGCGCGCACAGGGAATGTCGGCCGCGCGCAGTGATTCCAGCCACTTGGCGGTCGTCCGCGTGGGCGCCACCTCGGCGATGATCGCGTACAGCGAGTCCACGCTCTGGCTGCGCAGCACCGGATCCTGCACCTGCGGCGAATGCGCGAATTCGTCGCGTCCAATGATCTCGAAGAACGCCGCCCAGTGCGTGCCGTTGTACGGCAGGATCGCCATGAAGCCGTCCTGCGTGCGGTACGGTTTGCGATTGGGCGCGGCCAACCGGTCGTAGCCCGTTGGCCCGAGCGCGGGCACGAACGTTTCACCGCCCAGCTGCTCCGACATGAGGAATGCGACGGTACTCTCGAACATGGGCGCTTCGATGCAGCAGCCCTTACCCGTGCGCGCGCGGTGCGCGAGGCCCGTGGCCACCGCGATTGCAAGGTGCAAGCCACCGACCTTGTCGCAGAGGATCGTCGAAAGGTACCGCGGTTCGCCGTGGGCATTCGCGTTCAACGCCGCCACACCCGACGCGGCCTGGATGATGTCGTCGTACGCGGGCTCGTTGGCGTACGGACCGCTCTGGTCGTAGCCAGCCGCAAAGGCGTAGACGAGGTCGGGCTTGATGCGCGCCAGTCGTTCGTAGGCGAGGCCCAGCGGTTCGGCGGCCTTTGGCCGCATGTTGTGCACGACCGCGTCGGCGCCGGTGACCAGGCGCGCCAGCACCGTGCGCGACTCCGGGCGCTTCAGGTCGATTGCGAGCGAACGCTTGTTGCGGTTGAAACCGATGAAGCCCGCGCCCATCGAGCGCGATCGGCCCGGGCGTACGGTG
>JAPLSF010000277.1 GCA_026398785.1 Pseudomonadota bacterium
CAGACGTGCACGACGATCATGAAGGCCGATACCGCAAGCAGTATCTGGAACGTGAAGATCAGTCCGGTTCCGTTCAATACCGCCTGCAGCATCAGGAGTTCGACGATCAGGATGAAGGCCCCGAGGCAACGGCCAAAATAGACTGCCAGGTCCGTCTGCTGCGGAATTTTCCAGCCGAACCATTCGGCCCACCTGAGTGGCACCAGGAAGATGGGCAGCGCAAACACGATCGTTGTCACTGCCATCAGGAAGAAGAGGTAGGTCTGCGCGTGCGCGCCCCAGATTCCCAGCATGCTGACTCTCCGCTACACCAGATACCCGGAGCATAGCGAGGCCATTGGTATCCTGCTATCGGCGACCGCAGGGTCCGGCGACGCTGCCGAGATCGATCATGGGGAGAGAGCAGGCCCGGCGGAAATTTCGGGCAATATCCGGCAAGATCGGGGCGGACGGTCCGCTGCGTAATGGAAAAACACAATGGCTCGACCTCTCCTGTTACTGATCGCAGCATTTCTAACGGCATTCGCAGTCAATTCCTCGGCCGATGAGGCAATCCCACGCGGGCAATTGCCGGACGACGTCCGGCCGGAGCGCTACCGTTTGCAGTTCACCGTGGACCCGCGGCAGGAGCAGTTCTCCGGTGTCGCAGAGATCGACGTGACAGTCGCGCGGCCGGTGCGGATCATCTGGTTGCACGGACACGGCCTGCAAGTCAGCAAGGTCACGGTGGAAGCTCCGCACACCGTGCTGACAGCGAAGTATGAGGAGGTCGAACCCGTGAACGGCGTGGCGCGTCTGGCGCTCTCGGGCGAGCTGCCGGCCGGCCACGCCAAGTTGCGCTTCGACTACACGGGCGGGTTCCGTGCAGGCGCGGAAGGCCTGTTCCGCGAGAAGGTCGGCGACGACTGGTACGTTTTCTCGCAAATGGAGCCGATCGACGCCCGACGCGTCTTTCCCGGCTTCGACGAGCCACGTTTCAAGACACCCTTCGAGATCTCCGTCGTCGCACGCGAAACCGACAAGGTTGTATCCAACGCGCCGCTGGCAAAGACGACGCAAGCTCCGGACGGCCGTCTGCTGCATACGTTCCAGCCGACACTGCCGCTGCCAACCTACCTGCTCGCACTCGCAGTCGGTCCGCTCGACATCGTGAACGCCACGCTGCCCGCGAACGCCGTGCGCCACACGCCGCTGCCAATGCGCGGCGTTGCGACCAAGGGCAAGGGTACGCAACTCGCCTATGCCCTCAAGCACACTCCAGCCATCGTCGAGCGGCTGGAGACGTACTTCGGCATCCCCTACCCGTATCCGAAGCTGGACCTGATTGCGTCAGCGCAGATGACTGGCGCAATGGAGAACGCCGGCGCAATTCTCTTCAATGAGACGATGCTGCTGCTGGACGATGCGGCGCGTCCCACGCAACAGCGCTCGTTCTACGAGACAACGGCGCACGAACTGGCTCATCACTGGTTCGGCGACCTGGTCACGCCCGCGTGGTGGGACGACATCTGGCTCAATGAATCGTTCGCCGAGTGGATGGGCGTCAAGATCGCCGATGATCTGCGCCCCGACCTCGGGAGTCGCGCGGGACTCGTCGATTCGTCGACCTATGCGATGGATGTCGATTCGAAGCGTTCCGGACGGCCGATCCATCAGCCAGTATCGGACAACGCGCAGATTGCAAGTACGTTCGACAGCATCACCTACGTCAAGGGCGGTGCAGTGCTTTCGATGATGGAGTCCTACCTCGGTGCGCAGACGTTCCGCCAGGGCGTCCAACTACACCTGCGGCGTCACGAAAATGGCGTCGCCACTTCGGCCGAGTTCTTCAACGCGCTCTCCGACGCAGCGCAGCAGCCGCCGGTCGTCGCGGCGTTCCGCTCGTTCGTGGACCAGCCCGGTGTGCCGCTCGTGTCCGTCGAGTCGACCGGGGGCCGGGCAGGCGAACTGCGTGTCACGCAGGACCGGTACCTGCCGCTCGGCACATCGCTTGCGGGCGGCCAGCTCTGGCAGCTTCCGCTATGCGTACATGCCTATGCCGGCGATGGTGCCCCCGCCAAAGTCTGTTCACTCCTGACGCAGCACTCGGACACGCTCGCCAGTCCGTCGGGCACCACGACCGTCATGCCGAATGCGGCCGGCGCCGGCTATTACCGCTTCGCACTGGGCGGATCCGATCTAGACCGGCTTGTCGCCATGGCTGCAAAGCTGCCCGAGACCGAGGCGATCATGCTCGCAGATAGCCTCACCGCCGCGTTTCGTGCCGGACGGCTGCCCTTCGGGCAGTTCCTGGAGGCCGCGCGGCAACTCTCCACCCATCCGAGCCGGCTGGCGTCGATTGCGCTTGGCTCACAGTTGGTCGACATCAAGGACCACTGGGCGGACGCCACCACGCGCTCGGCCCTGTCAGCGCGAATCCGCGATCTGTACGCGCCTCGGCTGGCCGGGTTGGGACTCGATGTGCGCCGCGGAGCCTACACAGCTGAGTCGGCCGAACGGCGCCAGCTGCGCCGCTCGCTCGCGTCGCTGGTCGTCGTGCACGGACGGGATCCCGTCCTCCGCGGCAAGCTGACCGAGGCGGCGCGCGCCTCACTCAGGGATCCTGCAAAGCTGGACCCCGAGTTCCGATCGATGGCGTGGATCGTTGCGGTACAGGACCTGGGCGACCCCTTCGCCCAGTTGCTCGAATCGACCCTGCTCGCATCCGACGACAGCCTGCTGCGACGAGACGCTGCGTGGGCACTTGGAATGGCGGAGGACCCGCAGGCCTCAGCACGAGCGCTGGCGCTGTCCCTGCATCCCGGGATTCGAACGACCGAGCTTTACGGCCTCCTTGGCGGGCAGTTCATGTCCCCCGTGACGCGCGCAGCGGCATGGGCCTGGCTGCGGGGAAATCTCGACAACGTGATGAACAAGCTGCCCGGCTTCGAGAAGGGACAGTTGTTCGGGTTCGCCGAAAGCTTCTGCGATGCATCGCTGCGGCCGGAACTCGACCGGACGCTGACGGCGAAGTCGCAGGAAATCGGCAGCGGCGAACTCGAAGTGCAGCGCGCCCTGGAAGGGTTGGACCTGTGCGTTGCGCAGCGGGCGGCGCTTGGCCCCTCGGTGGTAGCGGCGATGGGAGTGCATTGACAAGGCGGTCATTCGACTGCGCGCTTCTTGATGTGACGGCGGTCGCGGTCGCGGTCGGCGGTCAGGGCTATTCTTCCCTCGGTTCGGGAGAGTCAGCGCCAGTGCCCAAGCAGAAGAAGCCCACGGAATCCAATCGCGACGCACCCGTCGATAGGCGCGGGCAACCGCGAGGGGACGTGGGTTCCACGGATTGGGAGACCATCGTGCTCAAGCGAGTCGAGCGCCATGTCGAGTACCTGTCGGACGACTCCAATACTCAATTGGACGCATCGAACGAGTCCGGTTGGGAGGAAGCTGCGCTTGTCGCACTGCGGCGCCGAATCCGCGATCTCAAGCCCCGGTAGGCCGGCGGTCGTCCCACTGCAGTCTTGATCCCCGGCCGATGCTCTGATTCTGCGGGACGCGTTACCCGCGGCAGTGCAGACGACGACCCGCGACTTGTTGCGCACCATCAAGGGGAGCAAGATCGCACTTCAGGCCGTCATCGTCGAAAGGGGGAAGCGATCATGGACTTCAGCAGGCAGATTGCGCGCGTCAAGGCCATCCTGGGCACGCCGCGCACCGAGTGGCCCGTCATCGCCTCCGAGCCTGCGACGGTCGGGGGCATCTACAAGGACTACGTGCTGATCCTGGCGGCGATCCCGGCGGTGTTCGGTTTCCTGAAGTACAGCGTCATCGGCATCAGTCTGCCGTTCCTCGGGACTTATCGCGCAGGCATAGGCGCGGGACTCAGCGGGATGGTCACGAGCTACGTCCTCGGGCTTGCGTCCGTGTACGTCCTGTCACTGATCGTCGATGCGCTGGCCCCCAAGTTCGGTGGGCAGAAGGACAGCGTGCAGGCCTTCAAGGTCGTGGCCTACGCCTCGACCGCCAGTTGGATCGCCGGGATTGGCCAGGTCTTGCCATGGGTTTCGGTGCTGATCCTGCTGGCCGGTGGCGTCTACAGCATTTACCTGCTCTATCTCGGCCTGCCGCAGACAATGAAGTGCCCGGCGGAGAAGGCCGCAGGTTACACCGCGGTTACCTTCGTCATCGCGATCCTCCTCAGCTGGCTGATCAGTTTCGCCGTGGGTGGCATCGTTGGAGTCGGCGGCGCCATGCGCGGTTCGGGTCTGCCCGGCGTCAGCGACTCGGGTGACGGAGGTGGCTTCGACAATGACAGCCCCATGGGCAAGCTGGAATCCATGGCGCGGCAGGCGGAAGAGGCGGGCAAGAAGATGGAAGCCGCGCAGAAGTCCGGCGACGTGCAGGCCCAGCGCGACGCAGCAGGGGACATGCTGTCGGCAGTGGCGGGCGGGGGAGCCCAGGTCGAGTCACTGGCGCCCGATCGCATCAAGCCTTTCGTGCCGGAGTCCCTTGCCGGTCTGAAGCGGACGGAGATATCGGCCGAACGCAACAACGCAATGGGAATGCAGGTCAGCGAGGCACACGGGACTTACTCGGACGATGCGGGGCGTTCACTGCGCCTCGAGATCGTCGATATGGGCGGCATGAAGGGAATGATGGCGTTCGCCGGCTGGGCTGCCGGGGAGCAGGAGCGAGAAACGGACCAGGGCTACGAGAAGACGTACAAGCAGGACGGCCGGCTCGTCCACGAGGAGTGGGACAGGGAGCGGAAGAGCGGCGAATACTCGACCGTGCTGGGCGAACGGTTCTCGGTCAAATTGAGCGGTGAGGCGTCGAGCATCGCCGAGCTCAAGACAGCCGTTGCAAGTCTCGACCTGGCAGGGCTCGAAGCCCTGAGGAACGAGGGCGTGAAGCAGAACTGACGCTGTGCGCTAGTTGTTCTTTGCGCCTTGCTCGACCCATTGCCGGATGGTCGCAATCGCAGTCGGGTCGAGCGGCTTTGCATCGCCATGCGGCATCTTCAACGATGGGTCCGCGCGGCCCTCGATCAGCATGACGAGCGCGCTCGTCTGCGGTTCTCCGGGGAGGACCACTGGTCCGTACTGCGTGCCCTTCATCAACGTCTCGTAGCTCTCGAGTTCGAAACCGCTCACGACGTATCCAGCTTGTCCGGCAACGTGGCAGCCCTTGCAATTCTTGTCGAGGATGGGAGCCACGTCTTTGGCGTAGCTGATCTCGGGCGGCCGCTGGCAGCCAACCAGCAGCGGTAAGACGATCGCAGCAGCGGCGACACAACACAGGAATTTCGTGTTCATGAATACTCCGCGAATTGATCGCTGTTACACCGGACGTTCCCCCTCAAGGCGGGGGCCGGCAATCCGCTGATCTACGTAGTGAGGCTGATGGGCCGGAAGGTCTTTCGTTGCAGCAACTCCGCAATGATCCCGGCTTGATCGATGAGTCAACTGCCGGGCGACTGGAGTCGTAAGGGCGCCCATCAAATGGAAACTCGCCAACCAGGCTCCACGCGCACTACCGCTCAATCGCGCGCATAGCGGCTTTCCGTCGATTGATTTGGTTGTCTGCGACCGTCCAACACCCGACGTCCAGATCCGGATCGTGGAAACCTCTATGAAATACAATCGACCCAATGCAATGAATTCGCGTTTCGCATTTGCTGCCACCGCGGCAGTCGCGTTTGCTCTCACGACGCCGTTGCCTGCCGGCGCGGCTACCTCGACCTGGTCTACGGAGACTCCGCTGGCCCAGCCGGCGCAGGGTTCCGTGTACGTCAAGAGCGCGGTCAACGCGGGTGGCGTAGCTGCGGCGGTGTGGGACCAGCGGCTGACGACCAGCACCAGTGACGTGTTTGTATCCGTCTACGCCCCCGGCGCGAACGGCGGCTGGTCGCCGGCGAAGCAATTGACGGCGACGCCGACGCTGTACTCGGCCAATGCCGGCGTGGTCGTTGCGCCTTCCGGCGACGTCACGGTGTTCTGGTCTGAGAGCGACCTTCCGTACTACACGGTCTATCACAACGGCGCCTGGAGCCCGGCGACGGTCATTCCAGCGGACTCCGGCTACGGCATGATTGCCGGCGCCGGTGCGGACAAGGACGGCAACGTGCAGTTCGCGATGGCGGCACGCCGACCCAACGGCGTCTACAGCGCCTACGACGTCGAATTCGTCGTCAAGGATCCGCTCGGCAACTGGCGCGCGCCGATTCCGTTGACGAGCACGCCCGGCGCGTACCCGGCGTTCATGATGAACAGCAACGGCCAGGGGTTGCTGGTGGCCGGCTACCAGGCGTTTCGTTCGGCAAGCACGGGCGTCTGGAATCGCGTGCCGCAGGCGATTCCGTCGCTGGCGGGGCAGACCTATGCGACCGATGTCGCGATGGATGCCGCGGGCAATGGCTACTTCGTGCTGTACAACCGCTATGGCGGCGCCAACGTCACGACCTCGACGCCGACGTCGGCGTGGACGAAGTTGCGGCGCGTGACGAAGTTCGAGGTCATGGGCAGTTCGATCTACGTGACGGCGTCGAGCGCGGGTCACGCGATGATCTACGGTGTGGATTTCACGACCGGCAAGCTGCGTGCGAGCGTCACGACGACGACCGGCAGCACCTGGGGTGCGCTCACGAACATTGGACTCATCAGTGGCAGCGCGCAGGCCGCGGGCAGCGAAACCGGTCTGTATGCGATCGCCTGGGACGGCAAGGTCACGGCTGGCACTGGTGGTGGTGCGGGCACGGGCGCCTGGCTCACGAGGAGCGTCTCGGCGAATCCGTACTTCGG
>JAPLSF010000286.1 GCA_026398785.1 Pseudomonadota bacterium
TGGGGCAACCGCCCCGAAAAGGGAGCGGCCGACCTCGACGAGGCCCTGCGCAACTTGCAACGCAAACTGTCCCAGATGTTCGGGGGCAAAGGTGGTGGCGGCGACGACGGTGGCCGTGACGATGGCGGCGGCGGCGGCGGCGGCTTCGGCGGTGGCAGCGCTGCCATGCGCAGCTTTGGTTTCAGCACGGTGGCGCTGGTGCTCGTCGGCATCTGGGCGCTGACTGGCTTCTACGTGGTCGACGCCGCAGAACGCGGCGTAGTCACGAGGTTCGGACAGTTCGTGTCGGCGAGCGAGCCCGGCCTGCGCTGGCACGTTCCGTGGCCAGTTGAGGCGCGGCAGATCATCAATGTCGAGACAATCGAGGGCGTGAATGACCAGACGCGCATGCTCACCGCGGACGAAAACCTCGTCGACATCAACATCGCCGTGCAGTACCGGCGTGCGGACCCGGTGGCGTATGCGTTCAACGTGCGCGATCCCGACCAGACGCTGAAGGAAGTCGCGGAGAGCGCCTGCTGGAGCAAGGCCGCCAGGAAATCACGGCCAAGACCAAGGAACTGATCCAGCGCACGCTCGATGCTTACAAGACCGGCATCGAAGTGACGACGGTCAACCTGCAGGGCGTCGGCGTGCCGGAGCAGGTGCAGAGTTCCCAGCGCGACGCCATCAAGGCGCGCGAAGACCGCGAGCGCCTCGCGCTTGAGGCTCAGGCCTACGCCAACGACATCCTGCCGAAAGCCAAGGGTTCTGCAGCGCGCCAATCGGAGGATGCAGCGGCCTACAAGGCGCGCATCGTCGCCGACGCCGAAGGTGAAGCGCAACGCTTCTCGCTGCTCCTGGCGAGTTACCTGCGGGCGCCTGGCGTCACGCGCCAGCGGCTGTACTTCGAGACCCTGGAAGAGGTGCTCGGCAACACCAACAAGGTGCTGGTCGACACCAAAGGCACGGGCAACATGATCTACCTGCCGCTCGACAAGCTCACCGAAGGGCGCACCCGCACGCTGACACTCGACGAGCAGCGCCAGGTTGCGGCTACCGTCCAGCCCCGGGACGTGGCCGCGCCCGCGCCGGCCGAAGCGGCGGTGCCAGACGTGCGCCGCGAACGAGGGACACGCTGATGCCGAACCGTGGTTACCTGCCGCTGATCCTGGTTGGCGCTGCCGTGCTGCTGTTCTCGATGGCGGCGTTCATCGTCCGCGAAACCGAGCTCGCGCTGAAGTTCCGCTTCGGCGAAATCGTGCGTGCCGACTACAAGCCCGGCCTGCATTTCCTGACGCCGTTCGTTAACAACGTGATCAAGTTCGACCGGCGGATCCTCACCGAGGACTACCCGGCGGAACAGTTCCTGACCAGCGAAGGCAAGATCCTGCGCATCAACTTCTTCGTCAAGTGGCGCATCAGCGACGTCTCGCGTTTCTATACGTCCACCTCGGGCGGCAGCGAGGAAATCGCGAACCGTCGCCTCGGTGAAATCATCAAGGACGGCATCAAGACCGTCATCGCGCGCCGCACCATCCAGCAGGTGGTGGCCGCGGATCGCAGCGAGTTCCTAGGCGAAGTGCTGAAGATTGCCGGCACCAACGTCGGCAACCTGGGCATCGCGCTGGTCGACGTGCGCGTGAAGAACATCGAGTTGCCGGAAGAGGTCAGCGAATCGGTGTTCAACCGCATGCGGCAGGACTTCGCGCGCCAGGCGGCACAGCTGCGAGCCGAAGGTTCCGCGGTGTCCGAACAGACGCGAGCCGAGGCGGATCGTCAGCGCACCGAGATCCTGGCCAACGCCTACCGCGAGGCTGAGATCATCAAGGGCCAGGGCGACGCGACGGCTGCCGACATCTACGGCAAGGCGTACGGAGCGAACCCCGAGTTCTTCGCGTTCCACCGCTCGATGCAGGCGTACCGCCGGTCCCTGGGCAAGCAGGGCGACGTGCTCGTGATCTCGCCCGACGGTGAGTTCTTCAATTACCTGAAGGAATCCGGGCGCTGACCGCAGCGCCCGGTCACGCCACTCGTCGATGAACTGGAACGACCTGTGGGCGGCCTTTGCCCTGTACCTGGTGCTGGAAGGCGTGCTGCCGTTCCTGAATCCGGGCGCCGCCAAGCGCGCCCTGTTCACGATGTCGCAGCTAGACGACCGCATATTGCGCCGGATCGGCCTGGGCAGCATGATTGCAGGTTGCGTCGTGCTCTTTCTGGTGCGCGGGGGCGGCTGACCGTTCTTCAGGCACCAGTCACTAATCAGTAGTCACTCCCCAATGCCTAAGAATCTCGTCGTCATCGGCGCCCAATGGGGTGACGAAGGCAAGGGCAAGATCGTGGACCTGCTGACCGAGCGGGTCGGCGCGGTCGCGCGTTTCCAGGGCGGCCACAACGCGGGCCACACCCTCGTCATCGATGGCGCCAAGACGGTCCTGTCGCTGATCCCCTCCGGCATCCTGCACCCGGGCGTGCAGTGCGTGATCGGCAACGGGGTCGTGGTCTCGCTCGAAGCCCTGTTCCGCGAAGCGGACATGCTCGTCCAGCGCGGCATCCAGGTGTACGACCGCCTCAAGGTCAGCCCGAATTGCCCGGTGATCCTGCCTTCGCACATCGCGCTCGACCGCGCGCGTGAGCGCGCGCAAGGCGTCAACGCCATCGGCACCACAGGCCGCGGCATCGGTCCCGCGTATGAAGACAAGGTCGCGCGCCGTGCCGTGCGGCTGGCGGATCTCATGCAGCGTGAGCGCCTCGCGGCTCGGCTCGGTGAGATTCTCGACTTCCACAACTTCGTGCTGAGCCGCTATTTCAGCGCGGAGACCGTCGATTTCCAGCGCACGCTGGACCAGCTCGTGGCCCAGGCCGAGCGCATCGAACCGCTGCTGGCGGACGTGAGCGTGCTGCTGCGCAACGAGATGAAGCGCGGCACGAACCTGATGTTCGAAGGCGCGCAGGGCGCGCTGCTCGACGTCGACGTCGGTACCTACCCGTTCGTCACGTCCTCGAACACCATCGCCGGTGAAGCGGCTGTCGGCACGGGTCTCGGGCCGCGTGACATCAATGCCGTACTGGGCATCGTGAAGGCCTACACCACGCGTGTGGGCGCGGGTCCGTTCCCGACCGAACTCTTCGACGAAACGGGCGAGCACCTCTCCCGCGTCGGGCACGAGTTCGGCGCCGTCACGGGCCGTCCGCGCCGCTGTGGCTGGTTCGATGCGGTGGCCATGCGCCGCGCGGTCATGCACAACAGCCTCTCGAGCCTGGGTGTGACCAAGCTCGACGTCATGGACGGACTCGACACGCTGCGCATCTGCACCGGCTACAGGATCGACGGCGAAATCCGCGACGAGCCGCCGCTGCTGCCACACCGTTTCTCGGAATGCGTGCCGGTGTACGAAGAGCACAAGGGCTGGACCGAGCCGACGCATGGCATCACCGATTTCTCCAAGCTGCCGACCAACGCGCGCAGCTACCTCGCGCGCATGGAAGAACTCGCCGGCGTGCCGATCGACATCGTGTCGACCGGCCCGGATCGTGCCCAGACGATCGTGCTGCGGCACCCCTACGACTGAGGAAGGGCAGGAAGGCCGGGAAGGACAGGAAGGGCAGGAAGGCCGGGAAGGGCAGGAAGGGGTTAGGGGTTAGTCGGAATGGCGCACCCCGGGCGCAAGTGGGAATCTAGGCATTGTCTCGGTGCGAATTCTCTCCTGCCGCACAGGTTCACCCGGAATCAATCGGATTGCTTTTCCGACTGCCCCCTTCCGTCCCGATCCTTTCCTTCCTGCCCTTCCTGCCCTTCCTGCCCTTCCTCCACTTCCCCCACCTGCTATGAAGCCCTACGAATCCCCGTGGATGGACGACGACCTCCGCATGCTGCGCGAGGCGATTTCCCGTTTCGTCGAGACCGAGTTCATGCCGCTTGACGAGAAATGGCGCCAGCAGCACCGCGTCGACAAGGAGGCATGGCGCAAGATCGGCGCGGCCGGCTTCCTGCTGCTGGACATCCCGGCGGAATACGGCGGCGGAGGCGGCGATTTCCGTCACGAGGCGCTGCTGTACGAAGAGACGAATCGTCGCGGCCTGTCGGGTTTCGGCCAGAGCGTGCACAGCATCTCGGCCCATTACGTCCTCAATTACGGCACCGAAGCGCAGAAGCAGCGCTGGCTGCCGCGCATGGCGCGCGGCGAACTGATCGGCGCCATCGGCATGACGGAGCCG
>JAPLSF010000375.1 GCA_026398785.1 Pseudomonadota bacterium
TGCTGAAGGCGATGGGCCCCGGCCGTTCCGATGCCGTAAATCGCAGCTTCGAGCGCTTCGAACTGCGCGCGCAGGCGATCGACCAGGACCTCACTGCGCTCGCCGACGGCACGGCTTCGGTCGAGGCGTCGTCGCGGCGCCACACCGACAGCCTCGAATTCATGGCGCAGGTCACGGCTGGCGTGAACGGCCAGGACAATACGCTCGGCATCGCTGCGGCAGTCGGCGATGCGGCCGGCGCCGCGAAGGCGCTGGCGGTTGCGTTCGGCGCCGAAGCCGGGCAGGTCCGCGCGGTGATCGAGCTCGCCGACCAGCTCGAACAGATGCAGGCGGCGCGCAACGCACTCACCGAGACCGGCGCGGGCCTGAGCGGTGGTCTCGCCAGGCTCGACGCGAAGGGTGCAATCGGGTACGGCCGCCTCTTCGCCAGCCCGTGGCTGCCGCTGCTGTTCATCGCGATCACGCTGTTGACGCTCGGCGCTGCCTTCTGGTTGCAGCGCGAACTCGCGGCCCTGCGTGACGCCGCGGAATTCCAGACCCGCCAGAACGAGCGCAACCAGCAGGCGATCCTGCGCCTGCTCGATGAGTTGTCGAGTCTCGCCGATGGCGACCTCACCGTGCAGGCCACGGTCACGGAAGACATCACCGGTGCGATTGCCGACTCGATCAACTACGCGATCGAGGCGCTGCGTGAACTCGTCGTCACGATCAATGATTCGGCCGTCAAGCTCGATGGCGCCACGCGCCAGACGCAGGCGCTTTCGACGCACCTCGCCAAGGCCTCCGCAGCACAGTCCAAGCAGATCGGCGCCGCTTCGGAGTCGATCGCGGCCATGGCTTCCTCGACCGAAGAAGTCTCCGGCAACGCCGAGCGCTCGTCCGACGTCGCGCGTCACTCGGTGGATGTCGCGCACAAGGGCGGTGACGCCGTGCGCCGCACGATCACCGGCATGAACGCGATCCGCGAGAACATCCAGGAGACGTCGAAGCGCATCAAGCGCCTCGGCGAAAGCTCGCAGGAAATCGGCAACATCGTCGAGCTGATCAACGATATCGCCGAGCAGACCAACATCCTCGCACTCAACGCATCGATCCAGGCGTCGATGGCGGGTGAAGCGGGTCGCGGCTTTGCGGTCGTGGCCGACGAAGTCCAGCGGCTTGCCGAGCGTGCGGCCACCGCGACCAAGCAGATCGAAGTGCTGGTGCGCACGATCCAGGCGGACACGAACGAGGCCGTCGTGTCGATGGAGCGCACCACGACCGACGTCGTCGGCGGCGCGCTGCTCGCGGAAAACGCGGGGGCCGCGCTCGAGGAGATCGAGCAGGTTTCGAACCAGATCGCGAGCCTCGTGCAGAACATTTCCGCGAGCTCGCGCCAGCAGGCCGGCGTGTCACAGAGCATCTCGCGCAACATGCAGGTGCTGCGTGAAATCAGCTCGCAGACGGCCGAGAGCACCACGGCCACGTCGGCGTCGATCGGCAAGCTCGCCGAGCTCGCGGCCCAGTTGCGCAAGTCGGTGACCGGTTTCCGGCTGCCCGGCTCGATGATGACGAGCCTGACGGGCGAGTTCCCCGCGCTCAAGCCAGACGAGCCGCCGGCAGCGGCGGAACCGGGCGCGGATCGCATCCGTCGCATCGGCAGCCTCGCTGGCTGATCAAACGGACTGCCAAGCGTGAACCAGGATCCGCTGCCGCTCGCCACGGTCGACGAGGCCCACGCCTCGTTGCAGCTAATCTCGCGCGAAATCGCGTCCGAGCTCAACGACGCGCGCGTGGCGCTGGAGGCTTTTTCCGAGCGTCCCGACGATCGGGGCGCGCTGCATCGCTTCGCCGCGCACACCCATCTGGCCCGCGGTGCGCTGCGCCTTGCCGAGGTCTACGGCGGCGCGCTGCTGGCGGAGGAAATGGAATTCGTCGCCCGCTACGTCGACGTGCATTCCGGTGAGGGCAGGGCAGATTCGGACGGTCTCGATGCGCTGATGCGGGCGATGGAGCAGTTGCCGTCGTACGTGGAACGCGTCGCGACCGGCGCGCGCGACCTGCCACTCGTGCTGCTGCCGTTGCTCAACGACCTGCGCGCCGTCCGTGGCGGCGCATTGCTGTCGGAAGGCACCCTGCTGCTGCTCAACCTGCGTTCGAACGAACAGCCGAAGCCATCGTCGCCGTTGGTCAGCGACCGTGAAGTGGCGGAACTCGCCAAGCGGTTGCGTCCGCGGTTCCAGATCGCATTGCTGGGCTGGATCCGCGGCGAACAGGCTGCAGAGAACCTGCATCATCTTGCCGAGATCGCCATGCAGTTCGAGCGGGCGGCCTCGACGCAACCGCTGTTCCAGCTGTGGTGGGTCGTCGGCGCACTGCTCGAAGCGCTGCAGGCCGGCGGGGTCGAGCCCAACGTGTCGGTCAAGCGCGTGCTCGGTCACGTCGACCGCGAGCTGAAGCGTCTGCAGGAAGGCGAGCAGCGCTATTCCGCGTCGCCGCCAGTCGAGGTGCTCAATAACCTGCTGTATTACGTCGCGCAGAGCACCGAGGCGGGCGAGCGCGTTGCCGCGGTGCGCGAGTCGTTCGGTCTGCACGATATGGTGGCTGCCGCCGATGCCACCGCGACCGACTCGGCCGAAGCGCTGTCTGCACCGAGCGTGCGGCTGATGCGTACCGTTGCCGCTGCCATCCGCGAGGACCTGACGCGCGTCAAGGATGTCCTCGACATCTTCGTCCGCAAGGGCGCCACGCACGTGGACGACCTGCAGCCGCAGCTCGAGATGCTGCGCAAGATCAGCGACACGCTCGGCGTGCTCGGACTCGGAGCGCTGCGCGCGCGAGTCGAAGGCGAACTCGATTCGCTGAAGGCGATCGTCGAACGCCGCATCCCGCCGGACGACACGGCGCTGCTCAGCATCGCGGCCGCCCTGATTGCCGTCGAAGACAGTCTCGACGCGCAGCTCGTGCGGTTGATCCTGCCCGAAGCGACGTCCGCTGATTCGGCGGGCGAGCCGACGGACGAGGAATTCCGCCTGGTGCAGGAAGCCGTGCTGCGCGAGTGCATCGTCAACATGGCGCGGATCAAGGAGGCGGTGACGCATTCCCTGTCGGCGCCCGCCGAGGCGCAGGGGCTCGACCAGGTGCCGCAGCTCGTGCGCGGGATCACGGCCGGACTGCTGATGCTCGGCAAGCAGCGCGCGGTCGAAGTGATGGAGCGAGTCGGTCGGGCGTTGGGTACGATCGTGCGTCCCGACGAGCAGTCGCTGAGTCCGCTCCGCCTCGAGCGGCTGGCCGATGCAGTGGTCGCCGTCGAGTACTACATGGAGACGCTGCAGGCCGGCCGTGCCGACCAGTGGCAGATGCTCGACGCCGCCGAAGCGCGTCTCGCCGAGCTGGAACCCGCGCTTGCGCGCGTGATCCCGCTCCGCGAGACGAAGCCAGTGGACGGGCAGGTTGCTGCGCCTGCCGCAGCAATCGAGGCGCCTGCACCCGCCGCGGTGGCCCGGCCGTCATTGCCGTCGCCGGTCGTGGTCACGAGCGCCGACCCCGAATTCCTGCAGTTGTTCGTCGAGGAAGCGCGCGAGAACGCGACGCGCCTCGCCGTGCTGTACCCGCAGTGGGAGCAGAACCCGCAGGACGCCGCAGCCCTGCGCGACCTGCGCCGCGCGTTCCATACGCTGAAGGGCAGCGGGCGCATGGTCGGCGCGCAACGCATCGGCGAATTTTCCTGGAGCGTCGAG
>JAPLSF010000395.1 GCA_026398785.1 Pseudomonadota bacterium
TGGTATAGAAACCCCGGCGCGAGGCCGGGGTCACGGGCGCGATGGTTCACGCCAACCTGAAAGCAAGGAACCTCACTTCTTCGGATCGTCTCCGCCAGCCCAGGTCAGGAACAGCCAGCGGCCGCCTTCCTTGACCAGCACATCCGTGTAATGGCCGGTGACCCTCTCCCGTTCCTTCTTGTAGTTCTCACGAGCAATCATGTAGTTGTACTGCACTACCGCAACGTTGCCAGTGATGATCGCCGAGATTGGAAACAGCTCCTGTTCGAGGGTCGAACCGTTTTCGGCGTCGAACCGGCTCCAGTGCTTGAGCGATGCCTTGTCGCGAGGCATCGGCGCGCCCGTTTCCCAGAACGTCATGTTTGGATGAACCATCATGTCGATCCAACTCATGCTACGGAGAGCCAGTGGCTCGGGCTACGTTCCGACTAACCCCGATCCCCCAATCCCTTCCGCTAGGCGGCGAGCGACGCCTTGCTCATCGCGCGCAGTCGGCGGCGCTGCAGGTGCAGCCCCTGCTCGATCTGCTTCAGCTGCAGGCGGAAGTTGGTCTCCTCCCAACGCTGCAGCAGGCGCTGCTTGCGATCGGCCACCCACCGGTCGCGAACCTTGGCCCATTCCTCGACCGACTTGCGGAACGCTGCGTACTCTTCGGCGACGCGAGCCTTCAGGCGATCGACGTGCTCGTCGCCGGGCCGATTGCGCCGCGCTTCCAGGGCCTGTTCGACGCGCTTGAACTGCATGGCGACCTGCGCACGCTGGACCCAGAGATCCGGCACGCGCTTCAGGTTATTGGCGAGACCCGCGTACGACAGGCCGGCAATCAGCCACTTGGTCGGGTCGTACTGCCACCACTTCACGCCGTTGCGGTAGTCGTTCTGGAAGATGTGATGGAAGTTGTGATAACCCTCACCGTAGGTGAGGAACGCGAGCACCGGATTGTCGCGGGCGGTGTTCTCGTCCGTGTACGGCTGCGAGCCCCACATGTGCGCCAGCGAGTTGATGAACCACGTGAAGTGGTGGTTGATCACCAGGCGCAGGATACCGGCGAGCAGGAACACGCCCCAGACGTCGCCCACGGCCCAGCCCGCGAGCAACGGCACGGCCGCGTTCATAAAGATCGTGAGCGGCAGGTAGAACCGATGCTGGAACATGACGATCGGGTCGCGCTCGAGGTCGCGCGCGTTTGAGAAATCGTTCTTGCCGCTCGGGTAGTCACGCAGGATCCAGCCCATGTGCGAATACCAGAAGCCGCGTTTGGCGCTGTACGGATCCTTGTCCCAGTCGTCGACAAAGCGGTGATGGGTGCGGTGCTGCGAACCCCAGACCAGGATGCTGTTCTGCAGCGCCATGGCGCCGAACAACATCAGGAAGGTGCGCACCGACCAGTGCGCGCTGTAAGCACGGTGCGCCCACAGGCGGTGGTAGCCCGCCGTGATCGCGATGCCACATGCCCACAGCGACACGAGCGCCAGGACCCAGGCAGCGAGGCTGAATCCGTGAGTGAAGCCATACCAGGGCACCACCGTGACGGCGGCCAGCGGCAGTGCCGTGAACAGGATCGTGGTGACCCAGTTGATTGGAGCATGCTCGGGAGCGCGCGCGACGGTGTCGTTGTGCATCAGGGGTTCCGATCGGTTACGGTCAATAGCCGCGCAGTTTAACGGTCCGGTCCGGCGAAGGCATAGTTACTTTCAGGCAACTATCTGATCCATATGCGTTCTTTTCCGTGCGCCACAGCATAAAAATGACACCCGGGCGAAGTCATGCGCGTGCCGCGATGCAGCAAGCAATCATCTCGTTTGGCAACGTTTCTACTTGCGGGTCCGTTGGCGTACGGTCAACGCTGTCGCCCCCCGACCGTTGTCCAGATTGGACGTCCCACAACCGCCCGGAGAGCCCCATGCGATCGATCGCCCTTTCGTTCCTGACTGCCATGTTCGCATTGGCGGTCACGACCCCTGTGCCGGGCCAGGCCGAGCAAGCCGCCGCTCCCATGGCGCGCGCGCCCGTCAACCAGCCTGCGCTCAAGCAGGCACCAGCGGCGCAGACGCGCTCTGCCCAGAGCGACTGCGTGCTGGAAGCCAACCGGCGGGGGTTCACGGTGCTGGACACGAGCAACTTCCAGCAGCTTCGGGACGGCTGGTCGATCGATTTGCGCGTGCGCAACCAGCGCGGCCAGGTCACGAATGGCTCGTGTTTCGTCGCAACCCGCACGGGCGACGTCAACCTGTATGGCTTCGGCTGGGGTTACGACGATAACGGTGATGATCGCATGCAGTTCAACTGCGCTTCAGTCGACATGAAGTACCGCGAGTGCCAGCTGCCGGTGAGCGGTCGCGCCGTACTGGTGAAGCGGCTGTCCGACGCACGCTGCGTCGAAGGCCAGAGCTGGGGCCAGCGCGGCGATCGCGTCTGGGTCGCCAACGGCTGCCGCGCCAGGTTCGAGGTCACCCGCACCGGTTGGGGCGGCGGAACAAAAGTGGTGGACTGCAACTCGGATGGCGGTCGCTACCGTGAATGCGCGATCGGTTCGGGCTACTTCGGCCGGCTGCTGCGCGACAACAGCAACGGACGCTGCCGCGAGAACTCCACCTGGGGCACGCGCAACGGCGTGATCTGGGTGACGAACGGCTGCCGCGGGCGTTTCGAAAAAGTCCGTGGCAATAGCGGCGGATCCGCTGGATCGGGCCGGGCCCAGGCGGAGCAGGCCTGCAGCAACGAGGTGCAACGCCGTGGCGGGCGCATCCTGCAGCAGGACGCAGCCGTTGCGATGTCCGGCGGCTATCGCATGCAGATGCGGGTACGGATGCCGACCGGTGAAACGCGCGCCGTGGGCTGCACCTACTCGTCGCAGAGCAGGCAGGTTCGCGTCGAGGTGCTGTCCGGCACCTGAGCGGAATCAGCGGCGGCAGAGTTCGAGCAGGCGCGGCCACGCCGCCTGGCTGGCGCGCTCGGTGTCGGGGGACAACCCCGCGCCGAGCTCGAAGCTGTGCGCACGCACGCCAAACAGCAGCGCCGGTGGCGGGCTGGCACCCGTGACGCGCCGGTACGTTTCCAGCACCTGCGCCGGAGCGAGCGAATGGCTGGTGTGCGCGAATCCTGCGTCGGCGCGAACCTCGCGCTCGACGAACGGCGCCTCCGCGTCGACACAGGCATCGACGAAGATCACGCGTTCGCGCCCCGCGAGGTCGAGCGCGTGTTCAACCTGCAACTGGAAGTCGACCAGCACCTCGACGCCCGGCACGTGCGCTGCTTCGAGTCTTTCCGCCAGCAGCGGCCCCACCGCGTCGTCCCCGCGGCTCAGGTTGCCCACGGCAAACACGAGCGTGGGCGCGACGCTCATCCGCGCACCAACGAACCGACGACGGTGCCCTCCGCGTCGACCAGTTGCACGGAGAGCGGCATCTTGCCGACCGCGTGCGTCGCGCACGAAAGACAGGGATCGAACGCGCGCACGGCCACTTCGATGTGGTTGAGCAGGCCCTCGGTCAGCGTGCGCCCGTCGAGGTACTGGCGCGCCACCTCGCGGATGGCCACGTTCATCGCGTGGTTATTGTGCGTCGTCGACACGATCAGGTTCGCGCGCACGACCTGGTCGTTCTCGTCCACGCGGTAGTGATGAATGAGCGTGCCGCGCGGCGCCTCGATGACGCCCACGCCGCGCGCCTGGCGCTTGCCGCCTGTCATGAGATCGGTCCCGAGCAGGTCGCCGTCGTGCAGCAGGTCCTTGATCGCTTCGGCAGCATGCAGCATCTCGATCATGCGCGCCCAGTGGAAACCGAGCGTGGACTGCGCTGCGCGCCCGTCGTCGAACGCCATGAACTCGCGCCGTTCGCGATCGGCGAGTGGCGTGGGAATGAAATCGCAGCGGGTGACGCGGGTCAGCGGGCCGACGCGGTACCAGCCATCCTCGTGGCCGAGCGCGCGCAGGTACGGGAACTTCATGTAGGACCATGCCTTCACTTCCTCGGAGATCTGCTCCCAGTAATGGCCATAGTCGACGTGGTCGAAGATCGTGCCGCCATCCGCGTGTCGCGCGCGCAGGCCGCCGTGATACAGGTCCATGGCGCCGTCGGCGCGTACCAGGCTCAGCGTGCGCGCGGCAAAGGTGCCGAAGCTGCGGTAGGTCTCGAGGTCCTGCTCGAAGAGCTGCCGCACCAGGCGCACGGCGTCGCGGCTCCAGGCGATCATCTGGTAGACGTCTTTCTGCAGCTCGTCGCGCTCGGCGGCCGTGAGGCTCTTGTTCACGCCGCCAGGTACCGAGCCGGTGCCGTGGATGCGCTTGCCCGCGGTGTGGCGGATGACTTCCTGGCCGTACCTGCGCAGCAGCACGCCCTGCCTGGCGACGTCGGGATACGCCGCCGCGACGCCCACGATGTTGCGGCGCGCGACGTCGGAGCCGAAGCCGAACAGCAGATCCGGCGACGAGAGATGGAAGAAATGCAGCGCGTGGGACTGCAGGATCTGCCCGTAGTGCATCAGGCGGCGGATCTTCTCCGCCGTGGGCGTGAGCGTCGTCGCGCCGACCACCTGGTCGAGCGCCTTGCAGGCCGCGAGATGATGGCTCACCGGGCAGATGCCGCACAGGCGCTGCACCATGACCGGCACTTCCCAGTACGGCCGGCCCTGGATGAATTTTTCGAAGGCGCGGAACTCGACGATGTGCAGCCGCGCCTGCTGGACGTGGCCGTCCTCGTCCAGCAGCAGCGTGACCTTGCCGTGGCCCTCGACGCGCGACAGCGGTTCGATCACCACGCGACGCAGTTGCTCGGGGTGGGCGGCGGTTTCCAGCGGAAGCGTGTTCATTGCGTGCGGCCCTGCTCAGTCGTAGTGGATCAGACCGTGGCCGAGTTTCGGCGTGCGGCCCTCGATCAGGTCGGTGAGGAATTTCCAGATGGCATCGCCCGAGGGCGGGCAGCCGGGAATAAAGTAGTCGATCTTCACGACTTCGTGCAGTGGATGCACCTTGTCGAGCGGCAGCGGCAGCTCGGGATCGTTCGGGATCATGCCGTGGGCCACGCCGGGGTCGGTCAGGTACACCTCCTGCAGGCACAGCCCGAGGTCGAGGTGGTTGCGCTGCGCGGGCAGGCCGCCCGTCACGGCGCAGGCGCCCATCGCCACCAGGATCTTGCAGTTGGCGCGAAACTCGCGCAGCACGTGCACGTTCTCCGCGTTGCAGATGCCGCCCTCGATGATGCCGATGTCGCACGGCCCGCAGTGCTTGATGTCGGTCAGCGGCGAGCGATCGAACTCGATGCGCTCGAGCAACGGGAACAGCCGTTCGTCGATGTCGAGCAGCGACATGTGGCAACCGAAGCAGCCGGCGAGCGACGTCGTCGCGACCTTGAGCTTGCGCCGGGCGACGTCAGTCATTGTTTCTCTCCAGCGGGCGCGGCGCATCGGCGAGCGCCTGCGCACTGATCGGTGACTCGTCGTAGCGGCGCGCGCCGATCGGCGTGGCGAACCCGACGCGCTTGCGCAGGATCACGCCCACCGGGCACACCTCGACGGCCTTGTCGGTGACCTTCACGTCGGTGTCCGCGAGCCGCCCGGACTCCGCGTTCACGATCAGGTGCTTGCCGAGGCCACGGCCCGCCAGCGAGAAGACGTGCTTGCCGTCCACTTCGCGTGCCGCACGCACGCAAAGCTCGCAGAGGATGCAGCGATTGAAGTCGAGCAGGAGCTCGGGGTGCGAGGCATCCACGGGACGGTCCGGAAAGAAGTGCCTGAATCCGGCGGTCATCACCCCGAGATCGTAGCCAAGGGCCTGCAGCACGCAGTTGCCGCTCTTCTCGCAGGATGGGCAGAAGTGATTGCCCTCCGCGAACAACATCTGCACCAGCGTGCGTCGCAGGTCGTTCAACTCGTCCGTTTCGCTTTCGACCTCTCGGGCCCGGTGCAGCGCGCCGTCGAGGTCGAAGGCCGGCGTGAAATCGAGCGAGCGCAGCTTGCGCTCGTAAGCCGGGCGGAAGCGCTTGAGCGTGTCGAGGATCGGGTTGCAGGCCGTATGGCCGAGGCCGCAGTGGGCCGACATCAGCAGCACCTTGTTCAACCGGTCGATTTCGCCGATATCATGTTGCGTGCCGTTGCCCGCGTGGATCTTGTCCATCGACGCGACCAGCATCGAGGTGCCGACACGGCACGGCGTGCAGAATCCGCAGCTCTCGTGCGCAAAGAACTGCGCGTAGTTGCGCGCCACGTCGAACATGTCGCGGCTGGCATCGAACACCGTGAACGCGCCGGCCGTCGGCAGGTCTTCGAAGGCAATGCGGCGACCGAACTCGTTCGCATCGACGCAGACGCCGGACGGGCCGCTGATCTGTATCGCCTGGGTGTCTGCGGCGCCGCAGTCCCCCAGTACCTGGCGCAGCGTCACGCCGAACGGGTACTCGTACAGGCCCGGGTGGGCGACGTCGCCCGCCACCGAGAGAATCTTGGTGCCGGCCGACTTGAGCGTGCCGAGCGAGCGATACCAGTCGCCGCCCCGGACTGCGATCAGCGCAGCAGCGCACAGCGTCTCGACATTGTTCACGATGGTCGGCTGCTGCTTATAGCCGTTCGTGACGGGATACGGCGGACGATTGCGCGGCACACCGCGCTTGCCCTCGAGCGACTCGATCAGGGCAGACTCCTCGCCGCAGACGTAGGAGCC
>JAPLSF010000336.1 GCA_026398785.1 Pseudomonadota bacterium
GTTGGTGCGCCCCAGGCCAGGTACCAGCCCGAGCGCGCGAACAGCTTGCGGCCAGCGCAAGCATGGCAATGGACCCAGAGACCTTCGATTCCGGTCGCCGACAATCCTGCTCGTAGCGCGTCGAGGCGGGCAGGCTCGTAATTCCTCGCCTTGACGATGAGCGTTGCCTGCCCACCCGCTACGTGCAGGTACGCGAGCGGGAAATCTGCATGTGGCGGAAGCGTGGCGCGCAGCAACGCAACGAGCGCATTTACGCGCGGCGAATGCACCGGGCACTCATGAATCGGGATCAGTTCGTCGCGCCGCATCATCCCGAACCGCCAGCCGCCGGATTCGTCGTAACGTGCGTTCAAGGTCACTCGATCGCGATAGCCAAAACGCTGGTCGTCGCGCGGCGAACGCACGGGCTGCAGCACGTGTCTCCAGCGTTCCAGGACGCGTTGCAGGTACCCCTGCTTCTGCGCGACGCTCGCGGCCATGGTCAGCGTGCGATGGCGGCAGCCGCGACACTCGGGCTCGCAGCCGGCAGGTAAAGTTTGTTGTACGCTCACGCGCCTATGGTGCGACGATTCGCCCGGCACCGACAGGGGACCCCCGGCCCATGACCCGCATTCCCGACTTCGACGATGTCTGCGCTGCCGCGCGCCGGCTCGAAGGGCACGCGCGTCGCACGCCACTGCTGGCGGACACCCCGCTCGACCGGCTCACCGGCGGACGCATCCGGCTCAAGCTCGAAACACTGCAGCACACCGGGTCGTTCAAGTTTCGCGGCGCCTGGAACCGGCTGGTGCAGTTGAACGCAACCGAACGCGGCGCCGGCGTCGTCGCCTTTTCGTCGGGCAACCACGCGCAGGGAGTCGCCGAAGCTGCCCGGCGTCTCGGTATCCACGCGACGATCGTGATGCCGTCCGACGCCCCTCGGATAAAGTTGCAGAACACGCGGGACATGGGTGCCGAAATCGTCGAGTACGACCGTGTACACGAGAGTCGCGAGCAGATCGCGGCCACACTGGCCGCCGAGCGCGGCGCGACGCTGGTGCCGTCGTACGACGACCCGGACATCATCGCGGGCCAGGGCACCGCGGGCCTGGAAATCGCCGAGCAGGCAGCCGAGCTCGGCCTGACGCTCGACGACGTGGTCGTCTGCTGCAGTGGCGGCGGTCTCACCGCGGGAATCGCCATCGCGATTGCAGAGCTCGCGCCAAAGGCGAGCGTCTGGACGGCCGAGCCCGAGGCGTACGACGATCACCGTCGCTCGCTGGCTGCGGGCCGGCGTCAGCGGAACGAGCCTGGCGCGCCGCAGTCGTTCTGCGATGCGCTGCTCGCGCCGATCCCCGGTGAGCTCACGTTCGCCATCAACCAGCCGCTGCTGCGCGGCGGGTTCGCCGTGTCCGACGACGAGGTGCGGCAGGCCATCGTGTTCGCCGCGCGCACGCTGAAACTCGTCGTCGAGCCCGGTGGTGCCGTGGCACTCGCAGCCGTGCTCGCTGGCAAGCTCAACGTCAGCGAACGCACCGTGGCCGTGACTCTGTCGGGCGGCAACATCGAAGACTCGCTGCTCGCCGAGCTCTTGACGACACACTGACCGCTCCTGAAACCGCACGTACGCGTCCGCCGAATATCGGACGATAAAACGAGGCCTTGCAAATGCTTCAGACCTGGCTGCACGCCCTGCCCTTCCTGCTCGGCGCCGGATTCCTGACCTGGCTCGTGAGCGTTCAGCTTCGCAACGTCACGATCGTCGACACGCTGTGGTCGCTGATGTTCGTGATCGCAGCCTGCAGTTACGCATCGAGCACG
>JAPLSF010000385.1 GCA_026398785.1 Pseudomonadota bacterium
CCCGGAGCTTGCACCACCATGGCAAAAGTCATCGGCATCGACCTCGGCACCACCAACTCCTGCGTCGCGATCATGGACGGCGGCAAGCCCCGCGTGATCGAGAACAGCGAGGGTGACCGCACCACGCCTTCCATCGTCGCCTTCACCAAGGACGACGAGGTCCTGGTCGGCCAGTCGGCCAAGCGCCAGGCCGTGACCAATCCCCAGAACACGCTCTACGCGATCAAGCGCCTGATCGGCCGCAAGTACGAAGACTCGGTCGTGCAGAAGGACGTGGGCATGGTCCCTTACCACATCGTCAAGGCCGAGAACGGCGACGCGTGGGTCGAAGTCCACGGCAAGAAGATGGCGCCGCCGGAAATCTCGGCGCGCGTGCTCATGAAAATGAAGAAGACAGCCGAGGACTACCTCGGCGAGCCGGTCACGGAAGCCGTGATCACGGTGCCGGCGTACTTCAATGACCAGCAGCGCCAGGCGACCAAGGACGCCGGCCGCATCGCGGGCCTGACCGTCAAGCGCATCATCAACGAGCCGACGGCGGCCGCCCTGGCCTATGGCCTCGACAAGTCGGGCGGTGACCGCAAGGTCGCCGTGTATGACCTCGGCGGCGGCACCTTCGACGTCTCGATCATCGAATTCGCGGACGTCGACGGCGAGCGGCAGTTCGAAGTGCTCGCGACCAACGGCGACACGTTCCTCGGCGGCGAGGACTTCGACAAGCGCGTCATCGATTACCTCGCGAACGAGTTCCAGAAGGAAAGCGGCGTCGACGTGCGTCGTGACCCGCTCGCGATGCAGCGACTGAAGGAAGCGGCCGAAAAATCCAAGATCGAGCTTTCTTCCAGCCAGCAGACCGAAGTGAACCTGCCGTACATCACGGCCGATGCATCCGGTCCGAAGCACCTGGCGATGAAGCTCACGCGCGCCAAGCTCGAATCGCTGGTCGAGGAACTGGTCCAGAAGACGATCGAGCCGTGCAAGATCGCGCTCAAGGACGCGGGCCTCTCGATCAACGACGTCGCCGAGGTGATCCTCGTCGGCGGCCAGACCCGCATGCCGCTCGTGCAGAAGTACGTGAAGGACTTCTTCGGCAAGGAGCCGCGCAAGGACGTCAACCCGGACGAAGCCGTCGCCGTGGGCGCGGCCGTGCAGGGCGGCGTGCTGACGGGCGAGGTCAAGGACGTGCTGCTGCTCGACGTCACCCCGCTGTCGCTCGGCATCGAGACGCTCGGCGGCGTCATGACCAAGCTGATCGAGAAGAACACCACGATCCCGACCAAGGCGACGCAGGTGTTCTCGACCGCGGACGACAACCAGACGGCCGTGACGATTCACGTGCTGCAGGGCGAGCGTGACCGCGCGCAGGACAACAAGTCGCTCGGCCGGTTCGATCTCTCGGACATCCCGCCCGCACCGCGTGGCATGCCGCAGGTCGAGGTCATGTTCGACATCGACGCGAACGGCATCCTCAACGTGCAGGCGAAGGACAAGGCCACGGGCAAGGAGCAGAAGATCGTCATCAAGGCCTCGAGCGGCCTGACCGAGGACGAGATCAAGCAGATGGTCCGTGACGCCGAAGCGCACGCGGAAGAGGACAAGAAGTTCCGCGCACTCGCCGAGACGCGCAACCGTGCCGACGCGCTGGTGCATGCGGCCGAGAAGTCGCTCAAGGACCTCGGCGAAAAGGTTTCGTCGGAGGATCGTGCCCGCGTCGAATCCGCCGCTGCGGATCTGAAAGCCGTGCTGCGGGGCGACGACAAGGACATCATCGAAAAGAAGGCGGAAGCCCTGGCCGAAGCCGCGGCAAAGGTCGCGCAGCAGGCGTACGCGAGCCAGGCGGGACCTGAAGCCGGTGCCGAGGGCGCTGGCGGTGGCCAGGCTGGTGGCCAACCAGGCGGCAAGGAAGAAGTGCTGGACGCCGAGTTCGAAGAGGTCAACAAGGACAAGGAACGCAAGGGCTGAGGCGTAATACGGCCCGCGCGCGGCGACGCGTATGGCTATGATGCACGCGCCGAGAATCGACCGCCGCGGGGCGCATAACCCCGCGGCGTTTCTGCGTTAAATCAACTGCGATACGACGAGCCGAAGCGGATGGCGAAGCGCGACTATTACCAGGTCCTGGAACTGACTCGGTCGGCGACGGAGGCCGAGATCAAGAAGGCCTATCGCCGCCTGGCGATGAAGCTGCATCCGGACCGCAACCAGCACGATCAGGCGACCGAGGAGAAGTTCAAGGAGGCCAAGGAGGCCTACGAAGTTCTCTCGGACGCACAGAAGCGCGCGGCCTACGACCAGTTCGGGCACGCAGGCGTCGATGCCGCTGCGCGCGGCGGTCATGGTGGACAGGGTTTCGATCCACGCGACGCGTTTGGTGACATATTCGGCGACGTGTTCGGCGACATCTTCGGCAGCGGACGCCGGGGTCGTTCGCAGGTGTTCCGCGGTGCGGACCTGCGCTATGAACTCGAGCTCGACCTCGAGCAGGCCGTGTTCGGCGACACAGTCAACCTCGATTTCGCGACACTGGGCGAATGCGAAGACTGCAAGGGTTCGGGCTCCGCCAAGGGTGCAAAACCCGTCGCCTGCGACACCTGTCATGGCCAGGGCCAGGTGCGCATGCAGCAGGGGTTCTTCACCGTGCAGCAGACGTGCCCGCGCTGCCAGGGCCGCGGCCAGGTCGTGAGCGATCCCTGCGGCAAGTGCCGTGGACAGGGCCGCACGCGCAGGCAGAAGACGCTCGCGGTGAAAGTGCCGGCCGGTGTCGATACGGGCGACCGTATCCGGTTGAGCGGCGAAGGCGAGGCGGGGCGCAACGGCGGCCCGTCGGGCGATCTCTACGTCGAAGTCCGCGTCCGCGATCACGCGATCTTCGAACGCGACGGCGCGCATCTCTCGTGCGAAGTGCCGATCAGTTTCAAGACGGCGACGCTTGGCGGCAGCATCGAGGTGCCGACGCTCGATGGCGACGTCACGATCAAGGTGCCGCACGAGACACAGTCCGGCCGTGTGTTCCGCCTGCGCGAAAAGGGCATCAAGCCGGTCCGCGGCGGCACCACGGGCGATCTGTTCTGCCGCGTCGTGGTCGAAACACCGGTGCACCTCACGCGCGAGCAGAAAGACCTGCTGCTGAAGTTCGACGAGTCGCTGCGTGCGGACAGCAAGCACCATCATCCGCGCGAGGAATCCTGGGTCGACGGCGTGAAGCGTTTCTTT
>JAPLSF010000086.1 GCA_026398785.1 Pseudomonadota bacterium
GGCCCAGCGGTCCTGCGCATCGACGATGCCGGTTTCGCGGAGCAGCGTGATCAGTTCGGTGTAGGCGCCGTGCACGTCGGCGAACGCGACCACTCGATCCACGCCGCTCCATTGCACCTGCGCCGCCTGAGCGACCGCCGGCACCGGCCGGGCGACGCCAGTGATTGCAGCGAGACCGAGCAGCGACGCGAGCGCGAACCCTGGCAGGCGGTGCCTTCTCATTCCTGCGTTCCTCAGTTCGGGGCGGCCACGACGGCGATCTCGCCCGCATCGATGCGCTGAAGCAGCCGGACGAGCAGGCGATTCACCGCGGAAATTTCGCTCTTTGTGAGTCCCATCTGCAGATCCTTGCCTTCGCGCCGCACCCCGCGGTAGGGCGACAGGTTGGGCCCGAGCGCGACGGGGACGTACCGGTCGCCTTCGAGCTGCCATTGCGCCAGCACGCCGAGGCGCTGCTCCAGCACCGATGGGGTAATCGTGCGCAGTTTCGCAACGGTATCGGCCGGCAGCCGATCGACGCGGATGTCCTTCCACGCCTCGCCGCGGTCGCTGTCCGTGGATGCGAACGCGACGCCATGGTCGATCGAGAAAACGCGAGCGCCGGTCGCCGCCTTGCCGATGAGGAAATTCCCGGCGTTCGAATCGCGGTGCTCGATCAGGTAGGTGAGCACGTTAAGTTGCCCGATGTGACGTGCATACAGCGGGTCCGCGTCGAACCGGGCAGGGTTGTAGACGTCGGCGATCACCGTGATGTCGCTCAGCCAGTATTGCAGCACGGCCAGTACCTGGTCGGCGGCCGAGAAGGTCCTGAAGACGTCGGGCTGGTACTTCGCGAAATCTGCGCGCGGAATGAAGCGCAGCGTGGTCGGCGGCACCACGTATTCGGCGGGATCGATGAAGAGCTTCTGCAGCTCGTAGGCCGCGAGGTCGTAACGCGGCACGTTGTTGAATGTGTCGGCGCCGGGTTCGGCCTTGCGCAGCTTGACGCGCAGCGGCGGCGCGCCACCGAACGAGACGTCGGCCCTGAGCGTGATGTCGCCCTTGGCTTTCGGCCGGCTGATCTCGGCCTGCGTGATCACGAGCGGCTCGGCGGCGAGCAGCCGCTCGAGGTCCGCGATGGGTTGGGTGATGTTGGAATCCTGTGCTGCCGCCGTCGCGGCGAGCCCGAGCAGCAACGGGGCTGCGAGCAGGCTTGCGAGCGTGGTCATTGGCTTCATCCGTCTCCCTCCCTAGGCGAACGACGATCTGGGCCAGGTCCGGTGGACAGCCGGCCGCGGATGGTCATGGGCAATCCTAGCCCGAAACGGCTAGCGAGTCGCGCGTGCCACCACGAAGAACCGGATGTCGTTGCCGTCCGCGAAGACCGTGCCGATTGCCATTGGCATCGCGCCACAGGCCGCCAGGGCGGCGTCGAACTTTGCCGTGCGCAGCGCCTTGATCGCGAAGACGTCCCGCTCCTTGTCCCGGACCTCGTCGCACAGGCTTGCGGCGGACAAGTACTTCGAATACTCGAACCGGTGTTCGCCGAGCTGGATGCCTTCGATCGGGACGTCGAGATAGACATTCAGGCCGTAGTATGGACGCATGCCGACGAACACGATGCGGTCCACCGCACGACCCTGCAGGAGCGTCGAGACCTGCGCGGCGATGTCGCGCGCGTCCCGGTCCGTGTGCCAGTACGCCAGCACGCCCTTGAGCGTGACCAGGACGGCGAGGGTGAGGCCCGCGATCCACACCAGCCGTCGGCCCGTGGCCTGGCGCGAGCCTGACAACGCGCGCGCCATCATGAGCGCGAGCGGGACGAACAGCGGCAGCACGTAGAGCTGCAGTCTCGAGCGCGCGAGGAAGAACACCGCGAGCGGCAGCAGCAGCCAGTACGCGAGCAGCAGCCAGTCGCGATTGCGCTCCCGCAGGCGGGCCCTGAACGTCCGCCAGGCGGCGGCTGGGCCGCCAGCCGCGACGACCGCCAGCGGCGACCACGGCAGCGTGCCGACGATGAGCATCGGCACGTAAACCTCGAACGCGCCGTACCACTGGGCGTTGCGGTCGTGGGTCGCGGTGAAGACCCGGTCGTACACCTCGTAGCCGAGGAAGTAACCGAGCCGGTCCGGTTGCTGTGCGATCACGACGCCGAACCACGTGAACCCGACGACGGCGAACAGCAGCAGGCCGGTAGGCACGAACATGGACCTGAAGCGCGGCCGATCGTGGATGCCCAGGTAGAGCATCATCGCAAAGAGCGGCAGCAGTCCCGGCGGTCCCTTGGTCATGAATGCCAGGCCCCAGCCCAGCCACATGAGCACGAACCAGCGCCGGGCGTCGGGACCCTCGCGGGACCATGCCTCGACGAAGGCGTACATGGCGGCGGTCTCGAACAAGACCAGCAGAGGGTCGGTCGAGACGATGTTCGAGGCGATTGCCGGCGCGAACGAAAGGCCCCAGACCACGGCGGGCAGCCACGGCTGCCGCGGGCAGAGCCGGCGTCCGAGGCCGAACAGGAACAGTCCCGTGCCGATGTACGCGAGCGCGCTCGGCAGGCGCGCCGCCCATTCGTTGTGGCCGAGCGCGGCAAAACTCGTGGCGAGCGCCCAGTACGTCAGCGGCGGCTTGGTCAGGTGTGGATGCTGGCCGTCGATCGTGGGGATGAGCCAGTCGCCGCTGTCGTGCATGTTGATGCCGGCCGAGCTGTAGCGGCCTTCGTCGGGTTCCCAGATGCCCCGCGTGCCCTGGAAGGAGAAAGCCATCAGGCAGAGCAGTGCCACCAGCCAGAGCGGTGCGCGAGTATGGACGGTGCTCATCGGTGGTGTGTCCCGCAGGTGCGCGCGCAGACGCTACAGGCTGCTGAAGACCCGCACGCGGTGCCGGTGGTAGGGCAGGACCTCGAGCAATTCACCCTCGCGCAGGCGTTCCTGGATGCCGCGCCACCATTCGGCGGTCAGCACCTCGGCGTGCGCATCGAGGAACACCTGCTTCAATTGCGGATCGAACCCGAGGAAGTTGATGAACGTCTCGGGGAACACGTCGCTCTCGCCGACGTAGAACCAGGCGTCTTCGCGCATGTCGTCCTCGTCGTGCTGCGACTGCGGGATCTCGCGGAAACGGCAATCCGTGACCAGGCACAGTTCGTCGTAGTCGTAGAAGATCACGCGGCCGTGGCGCGTTACGCCGAAATTCTTCAGCAGCAGGTCGCCCGGGAAGATGTTGGTGACGGCCAGGTCGCGGATGGCCTGGCCGTATTCAATCACTGCCTTCGCGGCGTCCGCGCGCGACGCCGAACGCAGGTACAGGTTGAGCGGCGTCATGCGCCGCTCGATGTAGACGTGGTCGATGATGACGTCGTCACCCTCGAAGTGCACCGTGCGCGCGGCCTCCTTCTGCAGTTCCTCGAGCAGGTTCGCCGAGAAGCGCGAGCGCGGGAACTTGATGCGCTTGAATTCCTGCGCATCCACCAGGCGGCCGGCGCGGTCGTGCTTGAAGACGAGTTCGTACTTGGTCAGCACGTCCTCGCGCAGGATGTTCTTCTGGTACGGAAACTTGTCGCGGATCAGCTTGAAGACGACATCGAACGACGGCAGCGTGAAGCAGATCATCACCAGTCCGCGTTCGCCCGGCGCCAGAACGAAGTCGTCGTCCGACTGCTGCAGGTGGCCGAACAGTTCGCGGTAGCGCTCGGTCTTGCCCTGCCTGGCGCGGCCGAGCACGGTGAACAGCTCGCTGACGCGCTTGAGCGGCAGGATCGTCTTCAGGAACTTGACGACCTCGCCGACGTGCGCGAGGTCGACGTGGAAATACGAGCGCGTGAAGCTGAAGAGCACGCTGACCGTGCCTTCCTCGAGCATGATGGCGTCGACCACCACGCCGCTGTCGCCGTTGCGCAGCGAAACCACGAACGGCATGGTCCAGCCGCGGCCATTGATGCGTCCCACGAGGTAGGCGCGCGTCATCTGGTAGAAGACCTTCTTGATGACCTCGACCGAGTCGATCGCGCGGCGTTCCTTGCCGGAGTTGACGAGGGCCTTCACCTCGTCGGCGATCATCTTGACGCTGTGCTCGAAGTCGCGATAAGGCGTGCGGAAGCTGAAATCGGCCAGCAGCTCTTCGGCAAGCAGTTCGATGTCGCCGCGGTTGGCGTAGACCTTGGTTTCGACGTGCGTGCGCACGTTGCGGAGCGGGTCGAGGTCCAGCGCGATGAACTCTACGGCCGGATCGACGCCCACCGTGCCGAAGGTCTTGCGCGTGACCGAGCTGAAGAACGTCTTGATGAATTCGTTGTCCGGCAGCGGATCGATGATCTCGTCGAACCGGCGCTTGACGCTCGACCAGATGGCGCGCTCGTGCACGTCCTCGCCCAGGCGCTGACGCATGAGCTCGACGCTGCCCGTGACGTATTTGTCGTAGAGCTCGATGCGCTCCACCGCATCCTTCTGGCTGGCGCGCCAGTCGCGCTCCTCGAAGCGCTGCGGCGCGCGCCGCGTGATCGAGCGGAATTCCGCGTTGTAGTCCGCGAACGCGTCGACCAGCAGTTGGGCGCAGTCGGCGATCAGCGTGTCACGAGACGAGGGTTGTGCGACGGACAGGTTCATCGTCGAAACGTTCCTTGCGTCGCCCAG
>JAPLSF010000148.1 GCA_026398785.1 Pseudomonadota bacterium
AAGCTCACCAACTGGGGCAACCTCGACCCCGAAGTCCTGCAGCGCGTCGCCCTGCACGATCCGGGCAACGAGCATGCGGTGAACCACATGTGGGGCACCGACGGCATCGGCTACAACGAGGGCAAGATCAAGAAGATCGCCCCGGACGCGCCGCTCGACAGCTGGCAGCTCGTGTTCGATCCGAAGTGGGCGTCCAAGTTCAAGGATTGCGGCATCTCGGTGCTCGACGCACCGAGCGAGATCGTCGGCGTCGCGCTGGCCTACCTGGGCAAGGACCCGAACAGCCAGAACGAGGCCGACCTCAAGGCGGCCGAAGACCTGCTGCTGAAGATCCGTCCCTACATCCGCATGATCCACAGCTCCAACTACATCGACGCGCTCGCCAACGGCGAGCTGTGCATCGCGGTGGGCTGGAGCGGCGACGTCCTGCAGGCGCGCGACCGTGCCGCCGAGGCCGGCCAGGGCAACGTGATCAAGTACAGCGTGCCGAAGGAAGGCACGATCATCTGGTTCGACATGTACGCGATCCCGGCCGACGCCAAGCACCCGGACAATGCGCACACGTTCATCAACTTCATGATGCGTCCGGACGTCGCGGCCAAGAACTCGAACTTCATCAACTATGCCAACGGCAATGCGGCGTCGCTCGCGCTGATCGACGACAAGGTCAAGAACGACCCGGGCATCTACCCCTCGGCCGAAGTGAAGGCCAAGCTGTTCCCCGACCTTGCCGAGACCCCTGAATTCACCCGCCTGCTGAACCGCTCCTGGACGCGGTTCACCACGGGCAAGTAAGCGCGTCCCGCACACGCCACCCACGGGGCGGTCGGATACCAGTCCGACCGTCCCGTTTGGTTTCAGGGCGAGGCTGACTTTGCCGGGTGCCTGAGCTATAACCGGGAGCACGCCGGCCGCGCGGGGAGGGTGGCGGTGGGCGACGACCCAGGGAGAACCATGAAAAACCTGCTGAAGCACGCGGCTGCCATCGCCGCACTGTCCGTACTCCTGTCCGCCTGCGGCAAGTCCAAGCAGGCCGCCACCGATGAGTCGGCTGCACCTGCAGCCGCGCCTGCTGGCAAGGAACAGGTGGTCAACGTCTACAACTGGTCGGACTACATCGATCCCGAGGTCATCAAGGGCTTCGAGCAGGCCACCGGCATCAAGGTCCGTTACGACGTCTTCGACTCGAACGAGGTCCTCGAGACCAAGCTCCTGACGGGGAACTCGGGTTACGACGTCGTCGTGCCGAGCGCGTATTTCCTCCAGCGCCAGGTGCAGGCGGGCGTGTTCGCGCCGCTCGACAAGTCGCAGCTGCCCGGCCTCGCCAACATCGACCCCGACCTGGCCGCACGTGCGGCGCGCCACGATCCGGGCAACGAACATTCGGTCGTCTACATGTGGGGCACCACCGGCATCGGCTTCGATCGCGCCAAGGTCAAGGCGATCATGCCGGACGCGCCGGTCGACAGCTGGAAACTGATCTTCGATCCGGCCCTGCTCGCGAAATTCAAGGACTGCGGCGTGTCGATGCTCGACGACCCGACCGACATGGTCGGCACCGCGCTGCTGTACCTCGGCAAGGATCCCAACAGCGAAGCCGAAGCCGACCTCAAGGCGGCCGAAGATGCGCTGATGAAGATCCGGCCGTACATCCGGACGATCCACAGCTCGCAGTACATCGACCAGCTTGCGAACGGCGAGTTGTGCATCGTCGTGGGTTACAGCGGCGACGTGCTGCAAGCCCGCGACCGCGCCGAGGAAGCCGGCAAGCCGCTCGACATCGGCTACTCGATCCCGAAGGAAGGCGCGCTGATGTGGTTCGACACGCTGGCGATTCCAGCCGATGCGGCGCACAAGGATGCGGCACACAAGTTCATCGAGTACCTGCTGCAGCCAGCAGTCGCGGCGAAGAACTCCGACTTCGTGAATTACGCCAACGCCAACAAGGCCGCGACGCCACTCGTCAACGCCGACCTGCGCAACGACGCCAACATCTACCCGACGCCTGCAGTGGCGGCGCGACTGCAGCCGAGCCTGGCGAAGTCGGCCGAGTTTACGCGTGCGCTCAATCGCACCTGGACGCGCTTCGTGACGGGGCGCTGACCTCCACAAGAAGAGACACCATGGCCACTTCACCGCGCGCGACCCAGCAGAAATTCGAGCCCTGGACGGACCCGGACGCGAAGCCCTACGTGCGGATCGAGAAAGTCACCAAGAAATTCGGCGACTTCTTCGCTGTGGACGACGTCTCGCTCAGCATCTACAAGAAGGAAATCTTCTGCCTGCTGGGAGCGTCGGGGTGCGGCAAGACTACGCTGCTGCGCATGCTCGCGGGCTTCGAGCGACCCACTTCCGGCAAGATCTTCATCGACGGTGTGGACATGACGTCGATCCCGCCCTACGAGCGGCCCGTCAACATGATGTTCCAGTCGTACGCGATCTTCCCGCACATGACGGTCGAGCAGAACGTCGCGTTCGGCCTGAAGCAGGAGCGGCTGCAGAAGGACGAGATCGAGAGCCGTGTGAACGACATGCTGAACCTGGTGAAGCTCGGCCAGTTCGCAAAGCGCAAGCCGCACCAGTTGTCGGGCGGCCAGCGCCAGCGCGTCGCGCTGGCGCGCTCGCTGGTCAAGAAACCGAAGCTGTTGCTGCTCGACGAGCCGCTGGCCGCGCTCGACAAGAAGCTGCGCGAGCACACGCAGTTCGAGCTGATCAACATCAAGGAGACGCTTGGCGTCACGTTCGTGGTCGTCACGCACGATCAGGAAGAGGCGATGACGCTGTCGACGCGCATCGGCCTGATGAACCACGGCGAGATCGTGCAGGTCGGCACGCCGAGCGAGATCTACGAGTACCCGAGCTCGCGGTTCGTTTCGGAGTTCATCGGCTCGGTCAACATGTTCGAGGGCCGGCTGGTCGAAGACGAGCCGTCCTACGTGCGCATCGGTTGCGACGACCTCGAGGCGCCGATCTACGTGGACCACGGCGTGAGTTCCGCGCCGGGCGCGACGATCTGGGCGGCGATCCGGCCGGAGAAGATCACGATCAGCCGCGAGAAGCCCGACGCCACGGACAACTGGACCGCGGCCGTCGTGCAGGACATTGCGTACATGGGCGACATGTCCATCTACCTGCTGCGGCTCGATTCCGGCAAGGTCGTGCGCGTCACGCAGCCGAACATCTATCGCCACGCCGACGACCGCATCACCTGGGATGAGCGCGTGTTCCTGCAGTGGTACCCGGAAAGCCCCGTGGTGGTGACGAAGTGAAAGCCCTGCTCAAGCGGGCGGGGCTGCAGGGACGCTCGGTCGTCGCTGCCGTCCCCTACCTGTGGCTGCTGCTGTTCTTCCTGATCCCGTTCGTGATCGTGCTGAAGATCAGCTTCTCAAGCTCGCTGATCGCAATGCCGCCGTACGAGCCGCTGCTGCACTGGACCGGCGAGAAGGTCCTGCAGATCAAGCTCAACCTCGGCAATTTTGCGTTTCTCGTCGAGGACAACCTCTACTGGAAGGCGTACCTGAACTCGATCTGGGTCGCGAGCGTCTCGACTTTTTTCTGCCTGCTGCTCGGCTACCCGATCGCCTATGCCATCGCCCGCAGCAATCCGTCGGCGCGCAACATCCTGATGCTGCTCATCGTGCTGCCGTTCTGGACGTCGTTCCTGCTGCGCGTTTACGCGTGGATCGGCATCCTGAAGAACAACGGACTGCTCAACAACTTCCTGATCTGGATCGGCGCGATTGACCAGCCCATCCAGATGCTGCAGACGGACTTCGCCGTCTACGTCGGCATCGTGTATTCGTACCTGCCATTCATGATCCTGCCGCTGTACGCCAACCTCGAGAAGATGGACCTCACGCTGCTCGAGGCCGCGGCTGACCTGGGCTGCAAGCCCTGGCAGGGATTCCTGAAAGTCACGCTGCCGTTGTCGTTGCCCGGCGTCCGGGCAGGCTGCCTGCTGGTGTTCATTCCGGCCGTGGGCGAGTTCGTCATCCCGTCGCTGCTCGGCGATCCGGGCATGCTGATGATCGGCAAGGTGTTGTGGACCGAGTTCTTCAATAACCGTGACTGGCCGGTCGCGAGCGCGGTGGCCATCGTGCTGCTGCTGTTCCTGGTCATACCGATGATGTATTTCCAGCGCGCGCAGGATGCCGAGGCGGGCGGGGTGCACCGATGAACCAGGGTCGCAACCTGTTCCGCACGCTCGTCCTGATCCTGGGATTTGCATTCCTGTACATCCCGATCGTTTCGCTGATCGTCTATTCGTTCAACAGTTCGCGCCTGGTCACCGTCTGGGGCGGCTTCTCGACCAAGTGGTACGGGGCGCTGCTGCGTAACGACCAGATCCTGAATGCGGCCATGCTGAGCCTGAAGGTTGCGGCGATTTCGGCGACGCTCGCAGTCGTGCTGGGGACGCTCGCCGGACTGGTGCTCGCGCGTTTCGGTCCCTTCAAGGGTCGCACGCTGCTCTCGGGCCTTACCACCGCGCCGCTCGTCATGCCCGAGGTCATCACGGGCCTCTCGCTGCTCCTGCTGTTCGTCACGATGGAGCAGATCATCGGTTGGCCAGCCGGGCGCGGCATGACTACGATCATCATTTCGCACATCACGCTGACGATGGCGTTCGTCACGGTCGTCGTGCAGTCCCGGCTGTCACAGATGGACGATTCGCTGGAAGAAGCGGCGATGGACCTTGGCGCGCGCCCGCACAAGGTCTTCTTCCTGATCACGTTGCCGATCATCGCGCCGGCGCTGATGTCGGGCTGGCTGCTCGCTTTCACGCTCTCGCTCGACGACCTCGTGATCACCAGCTTCGTGGCCGGCCCCGGTTCGAGCACGCTGCCGATGGTCATCTTCTCGAAGGTGCGCCTCGGCGTGAGCCCGGACATCAACGCGCTCGCCACGATCCTGGTCGCGATCGTCGCGATCGGCGTGATCGTCGCCGGGTTCACGATGTCACGGCAGCAGAAGCAGAGGGAGCGCGATGCGCAGATGGCGCTCGCCGCGAACCAGCAGATGATCGAAAGCGTGAAGAAAGGTTGACGCTGGCGGGGCGGATTTCGATTTCGGCTGCGACGCCCGTGACCTGCATGAGGAGAGCGATTTGAAAGAGGGCGACCCCTCGCTGCGGTTGGCTTTCGACGTCGGCGGCTCGTTCGTCAAGGCTGGACTGGTGGACATCGAAGCGGGACTCGTCATGGGCGAGACCCTGCGGCGGGCCACGCCCGCGGGCGCGGCCCCCGAGGCCGTACTTGAGTTGCTGGTTGCGATGGCGCGCGACCTGCCGTCGTCAGGTCCGGTGGGGCTCGCGTTCCCGGCCGTCGCCAAGCAGGGCGTGGCGTGGACCGCCGCGAACATCGACAAGCGCTGGATCGGCATGAACGTGCAGGGCCACATGCAGGCGCGGTTGCAGCGGCCGGTGGCGTTCCTGAACGATGCCGATGCGGCAGGCATCGCGGAGATGA
>JAPLSF010000066.1 GCA_026398785.1 Pseudomonadota bacterium
TGCTGCCAGTTCGGCGCGATGTTTTTTCCCAGCCGGGTCGCCGGGTACGCCGAGGCGCGGCGCGTGCTGCGGCCAGGTGGACGCTTTGTCTTCAGTGTCTGGGACCGCATCGAAGAGAACGCCTTTGCCGACGACGTCACCAACGCCGTCGCCGCGGTGTTTCCGCACGACCCTCCGCGATTCCTCGCCCGCACGCCGCACGGCTATCACGATATCGCACTGATCCGCGAGGAATTGAGCCGCGCAGGGTTCGCCGACATCGCGATCGAGACGCGCGAGGAGGTGAGTCGCGCGCCCTCGGCACGCGACGCCGCCACCGCCTATTGCCAGGGAACGCCGCTGCGCAACGAAATCGAGGCGCGCGACGCCAGCTTGCTTCAGCTCGCTACGGACCGCGCGACGGAGGCGATCGCCCGCCACCATGGCGAAGGCCCGGTGGCCGGCAAAATTCAGGCGCATATGATCGTGGCGGCGGACTAGCGGGGTCCCGTTGCAAGGCTGTCGCAATCCCGACCGACATTTGCGATAAGCGCGGGCACATGAGGCGCGGTGCGCCTTTACCCGTGCGCACCAGAAAGCAGCCCGCCAAGACGAAATTCCCCGAGCTTGTGTTCTCGGGCATGCAGCCGACGCATGCGCTTCATCGCGGCAACTGTGGCCTAGTGAGATACCAGTGGTCAGCGACTGGAACTGGTCGAACCCGGAAGTTCGCGGTCGTCCGTCTTCGGACACAACGTCGACCTTCCGGGGCTGACGAGGTCAGGACGCGGGCTCAATCGTTGCGCTCGGCATTCATCCGCCACTTACCGACCAGCAGCATCACTTCCGTCTGGCCGCATCCATCAGATTTCATCTGGCGCTGCGGCTTTCGCGCCTCGACCTCTCCTGCGCCGTGCGATGTTTTCGGCGTGTCGAAAACGAGCTCAGGCGCCGCGTATCAGGCGGTCGATTCAGTCGTTCTTCCCGAGCGCGTGTCTGCCTTTCCGCGCTCGGGAAGAACGACTGGATCGACCGCCATGGGCTGCTCCGCTGGCTCTCTCCGGCCACCGCGCTACGATTCTTCCCAGGGTTCACGCCCCGCCGCAATCGGAGTCGCAGCTGCATCGGCGCCATCGACACCTGCAGTCGAAGCCCGCTGCAGATCGGCTAGCGCCGCGACGCGGCGAGCTTCGAGGCCCGCGAAATCGAACGCCTGCGGATCGGCGAGGTGCGACGTCGTCACGTTGCCCAGCGCCGAGAAGATCGCCTCGGTGCGTCCCGGAAACTCGCGCTCCCAGTCCGTCAGCATCTGCTTCACGGTGACCCGCTGCAGGTGCTGCTGCGAACCGCAGAGCGTGCACGGAATGATCGGAAACTGCCGGGCGCGCGCATAGCGTTCGATCTCGCGCTCCGGCACGTAGGCCATGGGCCGGATCACGATGTGCCGGCCGTCCTCCGACAGCAGCTTCGGTGGCATCGTCTTCATGCGGCCGCCGAAGAACATGTTCAGGAACAGCGTCTCGACGATGTCGTCGCGATGGTGCCCGAGCGCCACCTTCGTGATGCCGTTCTCCGCCGCATACCGATACAGCGCGCCACGCCGCAGGCGGGAGCACAGTCCGCACATCGTGCGGCCTGCGGGGATCACGCGCTTCACGACGCGGTACGTGTCCTGCTCGATGACGTGGAACGGCACGCCGAGCGCAGTCAGGTATTCAGGCAGTACCTGCTCCGGAAAGCCCGGCTGCTTCTGGTCGAGGTTGACCGCGACCAGTTCGAAGCGGATCGGCGCGCTCCGCTGCAGCGAGAGCAGCACATCGAGCAGCGTGTACGAATCCTTGCCGCCCGAGAGGCAGACCATCACGCGGTCGCCATCCTCAATCATGCGGAAGTCTTCGATGGCCTTGCCCACGAGACCACGCAGGCGCGCCTGCAGCCGCTTGAACGTCGAGGACGAAGTGGCGGGCCGGGCGCCGGGCGTCGCCGCAGGTGGAACGCTGACCGCGCTCATACCGTCAGCTGGCAGTCGCCGCAGGCGCGGCAGCAACGGACCCGGCAGCGGTCGCCGCAGCAACTATCCCAGACGCTTCTGCTTCCGTTTCGAGGTACTTCGACTCGACGTAACGCAACCATGGCGCCGCCGAGAGCGTCCTGCCGGTTGCATCCTTGATCAGCTCCAGCGCGCCTACGCTCGCTCCGCGGCCGTGCACGTTCTGCCGCAGCCACTCGAACAGTCCGCCGAAACGGCCGCTCGCGATCTCCGCGTCGAAGCGTTCGCTCTGCGTGCGCAGGGTCGTTCGACGGGCGCAAGCCGAGACGACGATCGAATCCGGCGCGCCACGCCTCGGGCAGGTCTTTCACCGGCATGGTGCCTTCGAAGATCTGCTTTTCCAGGTCGTAGCGCAGCATGATGTGGATGGGGTACGTGAGTTCGTCCGCGTCGGCGCGGATCGCACTGCGTCGCACGCGGGTGAGCGTGCGGTAGAGATTCTCGACTTCCCACTCCGGACCGGTGCACCCGAAGTGCTTCTCGAGCAGCGGCCGCAACCAGGTGAGAAACGGTCGGCTGCGGCCGATGATCATCTCGAGCAGCAGCGACTGGCTTTCCTCGAGCGCCATGCCGCGGTCGCGTCCCACCGGCTGGTCGCGCCATGCGGCGGGCAAGCCGAGGTCGTACATCGCCTGCCCGGTTTCGTGCAGCACGCCCATCAGGCCCGTGAACGGTTCGTTGACGTCGTAGCGGGTGGCGATGCGCACGTCGCCCCACACGCCTTCCGTGAATGCACGACTGCTCTCGTCCAAGCGGCCGCGGTCGAACGGGAAGCCGATGATGCGCATCACCTCGTGCGCCAGCGTGCGCTGCTTCGACAGGCTCACCTTGCCGACGATCGGCAGCGGCGGACGTTGCGCCTGCAGTTCGATGGCCTCGCGGATCAGGTTTGGCAGGCGCCGGATCATGACCTTGAACAACTGGTCGATGTCCGCGCTCAGGAAGCCCGGGCTGAAGCCGTCGATCAACGAGTCGTACGGCGCGAGCCCGAGTGCCTGCGACAGCACCTGGGCCTTGTCACGGGTCAGTGCAACCACTTCTTCGAGGTGCGGCGCGAACAGCGCGAAGTTGTTCTCCTGGCGTGCTTCGAGCCAGTGCACTTCAGCGAGCGACGTGGCTCGCGCCAGGCGGGTGATCAGGGTGAGCGGCGTGGCGATCGCGTGATCGCGTTCGCGGCGCATCTCGCGCAGGTTGGCGAGTTGCCAGTCCTCGAGCTGCGCCTGGTTGGCTTGCGCACGCTCGATCAGCCGCGACACCTTCGGTGAGGTGAGCAACGCGTGGCATTCGGAATCGAGGGCAGCGAGCTGTTCGCCACGGACGTCGGCGCTGCCCCGCGGCATCATCACGGCCGAGTCCCAGCGCAGCAGGCTCACCGCGCCCTGGAAGGCGTGGAGGCGGCGGAATTCCTGCTCGAGTTGCTGGTAAGGACTCTGTGCCATGGCCGGTCGCCGACGATCTGCCGCTCTGCCGCAACTGCGGAAGAGGCCGCGCAGCGCGCGGGTGGAGTGCCCCGGGGTCTCGCAAGGATTGTAGCAAGCCGTCGGGCCGGCTGCCGGCCGGACCCGAATAAATGCTGCTTTTTACTTATTATTCAGCCGGTTGCGTTCCATCCGCCGGACGGCCGCCGGCGAACTTCTGGCGCAACTGCTCGAGCCGGTGCGCCACCTCTCCCGGGGAGCCGGTGTTGCGGGCGACCAGCGCATACACGGCTGGGACGACGACCAGCGTCATCAACACCGAAATCACCACTCCGTAGAAGACAACCACGCCGATCGACTGCAGCGAACCGGCGCCCGCGCCGGCCGCGAGCATCAGCGGCAACGCGCCGAACGCAGTGCAGAAACTGGTCATCAGTACGGGGCGCAGGCGGATCGCCGCCGCCTCGATCACGGCCTCGGTGTATTCCACGCCCCGGTCACGCAGCTGATTGGCGAACTCGACGATGAGGATGCCGTTCTTCGCGGCAAGTCCCACCAGCATGATCGCTGCGATCTGGCTGTAGACGTTGATCGACATGCCGTACATCCAGAGCCCCACGAGCGCGCCGATGACGGCGAGCGGCACCGTGGTGATGATGATGAACGGGTGCAGGAAGCTTTCGAACAGCGCAGCCAGCACCAGGAACACGACCACCAGCGTCAGCAGGAACATCCAGTACAGCTGCGAGCCCGACTGCTTGAACTCGCGCGACGCGCCGTCGAACGCAAGCTTCACCGAGGGTGGCATCTCCTTCGCGATGACGTTCTCGACGTACTGCAGGCTATCGCCGAGCGGGTACCCCGGCGTGAGCGCGGCACTGACGGTGATCGATCGCAGCCGGTCGAACCGGTTGAGGCGCGTCGGTCCAGCCAGCTCGGTGAGCTTGACGAGATTCGAGAGCGGGACGAGCTCGCCCGTACGGTCGGAGCGTACGTACAGGTTATCGAGATCGGTGGGTGTCGCACGGTCTTCAGCGCGACCCTGCAGCATCACGTTGTATTCGCGGTCACGGTCGATGAACGTCGTGACGATGCGCGAGCCGAGCACGGTTTCGAGCGTGCGCGAGACGGTCTGCAGCGAGATGCCGAGATCGGCCGCGCGATTGCGATCCACCGCGACACTGAGTTGCGGTTTGCGCTCCTCGTAGTTCGATTGGATGTTGGTGAGGCCCGGGTTTTCACCCATGCGCTGCATCAGCAGGTCGCGCCACTGCACGAGGTCGGCGTACTCGGTTCCCTGCAGCACCACCTGCACCGGCGCACCGCCGCCGCCGAAGCCGCCCGGCACCGTGACAAAGCCGCGCACACCCGGCACTGCGTTGAGGGGCCCACGCAGCGACTGTGCGATCTGGTCGGCGGTGCGCTCGCGCTCGCCCCAGGGTGCGAGCAGCAGGAAGCCGCGCGCCTCGTTCAGCTGGCTGCCGGCGCCACCGAAGCCGCCAGGCACGCGCGCACTGACGCGCACGACGTCGCCCGTCTCGATCTGCCTGGCCGCCATTCCCTCCAGGATGCGCACGTGACGGTCCATGTATTCGAGCGAGGCGCCTTCCGGGCCGTTCATGCCGATGAAGACGAAGCCACGGTCTTCCACCGGAGCGAGTTCGCTCGGCAGGACCTTGAGCAGCACAGCCGCGGCCGCGGTGGCGGCGAGGGTGCCACCGACGACGAGCCACGGCCGGCGCATGGCACGGCGCAGGTTGCGGTCGTACCAGGCGGACAGACGCTGGAAAAAATCGTCGACGGCGACGGCCATGCGCGAACGATGAACACCGCCCGCGAACAGCTTCGACGTCATCATCGGCGTCAGCGTCAGCGCGATGAGTGACGAGAACGCAACGGCCGCTGCGATGGTGAAGCCGAACTCGCGGAACAGCTTGCCGACGTTGCCCGACAGGAACGACATCGGCAGGAACACGGCGACGAGCACCATCGTCGTTGCGACGACGGCGAAGCCGATTTCGCGCGAGCCATCGACCGATGCGATCAGCGCGGGCTCGCCGTTTTCCATGCGCCGGTAGATGTTCTCGAGCACGACGATCGCGTCGTCGACGACGAGGCCGATGGCGAGCACCAGGCCGAGCAGCGTCAGCGTGTTGATCGAGAAGCCCAGCGCGCCCATGACGATGAATGCCGAGATGATCGACACCGGGATCGTCACCGCAGGCACGAGCGTGGCACGCAGGTTGCCAAGGAACAGGTAGATGACCGCGATCACGAGGGCCATCGCGATCAGCAGCGCCTTGACGACCTCGAGCATCGAGGCTTCGATGTAGACGGAACGGTCGAGGTTGATCTCGAGCCGGGTGCCTGCGGGCAGGTCGGGTAGGACGCGCTCGCGCTCGGCTCGGACCGCCTTGGCGACTTCGAGGGTATTGGCCTTGGAGATCTGCTCGATCCCGATGCTGATGCCGGGGATACCGTTGGTGCGCGAGATCGTGCGCTCGTTCTCTGCGGCGAGGCGGACGTCGGCAACTTCGCCGAGACGCACGAGGTATCCGCCCGCGCCGCGACCGATGACGAGGTCGCGGAATTCCTGCTCGGTGTTGAGGCCGGTTTCGGTGCGGAGCGTGAGTTCGCGCTGGGATGATTCGAGCCGGCCAGCGGGCAGCTGCACGTTCTCCCGGCGCAGCGATGCTTCGACGTCCGCCACGGTGAGCTGGCGTGCCGCGAGCGCCTCACGGTCGATCCACACGCGCATTGCGTAGCGGCGGGCACCACCCATGCGCACACGTGCCACACCGGGCAGCACGCTGAAGCGATCGACGAGTTCGCGCTCGGCATAGTCGGTGAGTTCGAGCACGTTCATCGTGTCGCTCGAAAGCGCCAGCCAGATGATCGGGTCGGCACCGAAGTCGACCTTGCCGACCTCGGGCGGATCGGCTTCAGGCGGCAGGTTGCCGACCACGCGCGCCACGCGGTCGCGCACGTCGTTGGCGGCTTCGTCGACCGAACGGCCCGGATCGAACTCGAGGTTGATGCTCGACCGTCCGTCGGTACTCTGCGAGGTGATCTTGGTGATACCCTCGAGGCCGGCCACGCGCTCTTCGATCACCTGCGTGATCTTGGTCTCGACGACGTCGGCCGCAGCGCCGAGGTAGTTGGTGTCGATCGAGACGATCGGGGCCTCGACATCTGGAAGCTCGCGCACGGCCAGCCGCGAGGCCGCCAGCAGGCCGAGGATCACCAGCATCAGGCTGATAACCACAGCAAAGACCGGGCGCTTGACCGAGACTTCCGAAATTTTCATCGCGAGGTGCCGCCACCTTCGCCGCCCGCGCCGGAACGCTTCGGCGCGGCGGTCGGCTCGGCCGCGGTCACGCTGACGCTGGCGCCGTCGCGCAGCTTCTGCGTGCCTTCGGTGACCACGATTTCGCCCGCCTGCAGGCCATCGGTGACCTGCACGGTGCCGACGGAGCGCTGCCCCGTCTGGATCTTGCGCTTCGATGCCTTGCCGTCCTGCACGACATAGACGAACACGTCACCCTGCTCCGGCACCAGCGATTCCTCCGGCACCACCAGCACGTCGGCGGTGCCGCGCGAGAGGTGCACGTTGAGGAACATGCCGGGCTTCAGCAGGCCGTCGCCGTTCGGCACCAGTGCGCGCACGATGACGGAACGCGTGTTGGGATCGACGCGCGAGTCGACGCTCGCGACCTTGCCTTCGAACACCTGGCCCGGGTACGCGACGCTCTTCGCTTCGAGCGTGAGGCCGGGCTTCATCGCCGCCACGACACGCTCGGGCACGGTGAAATCGAGCTTGATCGTGCTGGTGTCGTCGAGCGTGGTGATGACGGTGCCGGGCGCAACGAGGCCGCCGACGCTGGCGCGGCGCAGCCCGACCCGGCCATTGAACGGCGCACGGATGACCGTGTCGCTCAGGCGCGAGCGTGCCGCGGCGACGCGCGCGACATTCGCCGAATACGCCGACTCGATCTGCTCGATCTGCTGATCGGACAGCACCTTCGTTGCGTACAGCTCGCGGCTGCGCTGCAACTGGCTCGTGCTTTCTTTCAGCGCAGCATCGGCGACCGCGAGGTCGGCACGGGCCTGCGCACCGTCGAGTTCGACGAGGATGTCGCCCTTGCGGACCTGCTGGCCTTCGCTGAAGCGGATCGCAGTGACGAGGTTGGAAACCTTGGCCGTGACGTCGATGGATTCGCTGGCGCGCGCTGTGCCGAGTGCTTCGACTACGAGCGAGAGGTGTTCGGTGCGCGCTGGCGTGGCGACCACGGGAATGACAGGGCCGCCGCCTGCACCACCACCCGGTTTACCCGCAGGGGCTCCCGGCTTGCCCCCGGCCATCGACGCTCCGGGCGGACCGCCCATCGACGCGGGCGCGCGCTTGGCCCGCTCGCCAGCGATGTGCCAGGCAAAGCCGACGATGAAGGCGCCAATCAAAGTGCCGAGCAGCACCTTTCGCAGGGAATCAGGCATCGGGTTTTTTCGGCGCGACAGCGCGAATCAGGGGAAGCTTGCGATTATCCCTGATTCGCACGTCTGCCGCTCACGGATGCAGGCGCGATGCGCCCTCCGCGCCCCACCCCCGCTCAAGGCTCCTGGTCGGAACCCTCGGCAATGCCTTCGAACAGCGCCGTCGACAGGTACCGCTCGGCGGTGTCCGCCAGCACGGTCAGGATGACCGAGCCCTCGGGCGCCTTCTCGGCGACCTTCAGTGCGGCTGCAAAGTTTCCGCCGGAAGAGATGCCGCAGAAGATACCTTCCCTGCCGGCGAGCGCGCGCGAGGCGGCGATGGACTCTTCGTCCGTCACCGTGACGATCTCGTGGGGAACGGAACGATTGAGCACCTTCGGCACGAAGTCGGGCGTCCAGCCCTGGATTTTATGCGGCTTGAACTCCGCGCCCGACAGCAGCGCGGCGCCCGCGGGCTCGGTCGCGACGATGCGCACTTCGGGGCGTGCGAGGCGGATCATCTCGCCCACGCCAGTGAGCGTGCCGCCCGTGCCCCAGCCCGTCACGAAGAAGTCGAGCCGGCGGCCCGCGAAGTCGCTCAGGATTTCCGGACCGGTCGTCTGGCGGTGGTATGCCGGGTTCGCAGGATTTTCAAACTGGCGCGCGAGGAACCAGCCGTTCTTCTTTGCCAGTTCTTCGGCCTTGCGCACCATGCCGCTGCCACGCTCGGCGGCGGGCGTCAGGATGACCTTGGCGCCGAGCATGCGCATGATCTTGCGGCGCTCGACCGAGAAGGTCTCGACCATGATCGCGACGAACGGATAGCCCTTGGCGGCGCACACCATGGCGAGCGCAATACCCGTGTTGCCGGACGTTGCCTCGACGACAGTCTGGCCGGGCTTGAGCGCGCCGCTCCTTTCCGCGTCTTCGATGATCGCGATCGCGAGACGGTCTTTCACCGAACTCAACGGGTTGAAGAACTCGCACTTCACGTAGATCCTCACATGCTGCGGCGCGATGTGGTTGACGCGCACGATGGGTGTGCGGCCAATGGTGTGCAGGATGCTGTCGTAAATCATGGCTGGATCCTTCGCCCCCCGGGCATTGGTCGCGACTATAGCCAACACAGGCGGCAGAATGTCATGCCGCCCGGGAATCTCGGCAGAACCATCCGGTCCGCTGTCAGAAATGCGCCCGCATGATCGCTTCTGCGACGCAGGCCGGTTTCGACTCGCACGGGATCCGCGTGAATCCACTGGCCGATTCTTGGCTGCAGGTCCGCCAGGACCCGCTGCGCAGTCGCCTGTTCGCCCATGGTGCGCCTTATATTGCAGTGCAAAACACCTGCTGTTTCGCTGCCGCCCCTGAGGCGACTCGGCAGCAGGCGCTGGCCGCAATGGCGACCGACTCCCAGGCAGGCTTGGCCCGATGGATCGAGGACGCGACGTCCCTGGCGAGTGGCAAGGCCGCCTGATCGCGAAGCCCGACCGCGGCGGTGGCTCCCTCCGGGGCCATCGCCCGCTCGGCCTTTTGCACTGCATTTCATGCACCGCACAATGGCTCAGGTACAATCGCGCCAATGAGCCAGGAACGCCTGATCAAGAAGTACGCGAACCGCCGTCTCTACGACGCTTCGCAGAGCCGCCACATCACGCTCGACGACATTCGCGGGTTGATCGTCAAGGGCGAGAAGATCCGTGTCGTCGAAGACAAGACCGGACACGACATCACCCGTCACATCCTGCTGCAGGTCATCGCCGAGCAGGAGCAGTTCGGCCGGCCGATCCTGAGCACGCCGGTGCTCGAGTCCATCATCCGCTTCTATGGCAACCCGATGCAGGGCTTCCTCGCGGGTTTCCTGGAGAAGAGCGTGGAGACGTTCCTGCACCAGCAGGAATCGCTGCAGGCGCAAATCTCGAAGATCGTCGCGCACACGCCGCTCGCCACCGTGGCCGACCTCACGCGCCAGAACATCGAAGCACTCGCCAAGATACAAGAGACGATGCTCAGCGCGATCCTGCCAAAGCGCGAGAAGCCGAAGGACGACGACGAGTAGCGTTCCTGACCGAGCGGGCCAGTTCCCACGCAAGCATCGCCCGCTTGCGCTCGAGTCCCCAGCGATAACCGCCCAGCGCGCCGTTGGCCCGCAGCACGTGGTGGCACGGAATGAGCCAGGCCACCGGGTTCGCACCGACGGCTGAGCCCACGGCGCGACACGCGGACCCGCGACCCATCGACTGCGCAAGCGCCGCATAACTCAAGGTTCGGTGCTGGCCGGCTGCGAGCAGCGCGCGCCACACCTGCAGCTGGAAGTTGCTGCCATGCACCCAGAGCGTGAGCTTGTGGTCGGCGCTGGGGGTCGCCCGCCAGATCGTGTCCGCGATCTGCTTCGCCCCGGCGTCGTCCTGCGCCCAGTCCGCATCGCGCCACGCCGCACGGAAATCGTCGAAACCATCGAACGAGCCGTGGTCATCCGCAAACGCGAGATACGCGATGCCGCGGCCCGAGCGCACGATCAGCACCTCGCCGAACGGCGATTGCGCCGTCCCGGACCACAGCGTCAGGCCGCGCCCCCGCGACTTGTATTCGCCGGGCGTCACCGCTTCGAGCGTCACGAACAAGTCGTGCAGCCGGCCGGGGCCCGAAAGACCGGCGTCGATCGCGGCCTGCAGCACGGAGCGCTGGTCGTCGAGAGCCTGCTTCGCTGCCGTCAGCGACAGCTGCTGCAGCCACTGCTTTGGCGAAATGCCCGTCCAGCGGCGGAATTCGCGCGCGAAGTGATATTCACTCCAGTTCGCGGCCGCGGCAATCTCGGCCAGCGACGGCTGCTGTCGGGCATTCGCGGCGACGAATTCGATCGCGCGCGCGATACGCCGGAACTCGGGGGGCGCTTCGCGCCCGACTTGGTCGACACTTGCTGGGACGGCTGCTTTCATGGCGTGAAGGATACCGACGCCGCGCGCGCCATCCACCCGGATCGTGCTGAGGCGACTGGGCGCTGTGGCAAACTAGCAGTCCCATGCCCAGCCAGCGCATCTGTTTCCTGACCGCCGAGATCTCGCCATTCGCCAAGACCGGCGGGCTCGGTGACGTTGCGGCCGCGCTTTCGCGCCACCTGCTGCAGCGGGGACACGACGTCCGCGTCTTCGTGCCGTTGCACGGGCTCGCGGACCTGCAGGGCTGCGAACAGCGTCCCGTGGCAGCGTTGCAGGGCCTGTCCGCCAGGGTCGGCACCAACGAGTACCGTTACGACGTGTGTGAAGCGCGGCTGCCGGGTTCGGACCTCTGGGTACAACTCGTGGACTGCCCGGCCGTCTTCGACCGTCCCTTCATTTATTCGGACGCGCACGACGAGCACTTGCGCTACCTCATGCTGACGCGCGCGGCATTCGAGTGTTGCCAGCGGCTCGGCTTCGCGCCAGACATCGTGCACTGCAATGACTGGCACACGGCGTTCGCGCCGCTGCTGCTGCGCACCGCCTATGCCTGGGACACGCAGATCTTCGGCGCGACCCGCAGCGTGTTCACGATTCACAACATCGGCTACCAGGGCGTGTTTTCGGCCAGTGCCGCGGCCGACGTGGGACCAGGCGTGAGCATCGAGGCCTTGCATCAGGCCGATCTCGGTCACGGCCGCATCAACCCGATGCGGCACGGCATTCTCTACGCGGATGCGGTGACGACGGTCAGCCCGACGTATGCACAGGAGATTCGTACGCACGAAGGCGGTTACGGACTAGACGCGGACCTGCGCGCCCGCCGCGACTCGCTGAGCGGCATCCTGAACGGCGTCGATTACGACGACTGGAATCCGTCGATCGATCGCTACCTGCCCTTCCACTATGACGCGAGCGACCTCACCGGCAAGGCACGCAACAAGGAGGCGCTGCTCGACCTGCTGCGCATGCCCGCGGCAGCTTCGGTACCGCTGATCGGCATGGTGACGCGGCTCACGCGCCAGAAGGGAATCGACCTGCTGCCCGAGGTATTGCCGAAGCTGCTGCAGGAACGCGACTGCCGTTTCGTCGCGCTCGGCAGTGGCGAGGCGCAGTACGAGCGCTTCCTGCACGAACTGCAGCAACGCTTCCCCGGGCGCGTCGTGTTCTACAGCGGCTACAGCGAAGAGCTCGCGCATTTCATCGAAGCCGCGGCAGATGTCTTCCTGATGCCGTCGCTGTACGAACCTTGCGGCTTGAACCAGTTGTACAGCCTCAAGTACGGCACGGTACCCGTGGTGCGTCGCACCGGCGGACTTGCCGACAGCGTGCAGCATTTCGACCCCGCGACCGGCCAGGGCACGGGAATCGTATTCAACGATTTCGACGCAGGCGGCCTGCGCTGGGCGCTGCTGACCGCGCTCGAGTGGTACGGCTGGCCGAGCGTGTGGCAGCGGCTCGTGCAGAACGGCATGCGGCAGGACTTCTCGTGGGACGCGCGCATCGGCGAGTACGAGGCGCTGTACGAGGGGTTAGGGGTTAGGGGTTAGGGCGTTCGTTCCGGGTCTTGTCCGGGCGAGCGGAAAGGCAGACAC
>JAPLSF010000197.1 GCA_026398785.1 Pseudomonadota bacterium
AACCTGGAAGCGTCCCGCCCCTGCCTGTCGAGGAGATGACCGTGCCGCTGACACTCAAGAAAAGCGTGAAGCAACTGGTGGACGAGGCGTTGGCAGAAATCGAGACGCTGAGCGTCGATGAGGCGCGCGCCCTGCTCGGCCGGCCTGATGTCACCTTCATCGACCTGCGTGACCCGCGTGAACTGTGGCGCGAAGGCGGCATGCCCGGCGCAGTGAACGTGACCCGCGGCATGCTCGAGTTCTGGATCGATCCGGCAAGCCCGTACCACAAGGACTTCTTCGCCTCGGGCAACCGATTCGTCTTCTTCTGTGCCGGCGGCTGGCGTTCAGCGCTGGCCGCGAAGACCGCCCAGGACATGGGACTCACGCCGGTCGCCCACCTCCACGGCGGGTTCGGCGCGTGGAAGAAGGCGGGCGCGCCGGTTGCAACCATCGAACCGAAACCGGTGCGGTAGGATTCGACATGGCCAACCCGATCGATTCGCTGCTCGAAACCCCGGATGTCCTTACGCAACTGGCCGTGCAGTACGGTCCGCGCGTGCTCGCGGCGGCGCTGGTGCTGGTGGCCGGTCTGTTCGTGATGCATTGGGTCGCGAAATTTGCGGCACGCGGACTCAGTCGGTTGTCGCTCGAGCAACCGGTGCGCGACCTGCTGCTGCGAGTCGTCCGGATCCTCGTGCTGTGCCTGTTCCTGCTGCTCGCGCTGCAGAATCTCGGCATCGACCTGCTGCCGCTGCTCGCCGGCCTCGGCCTCGCCGGTGCGGGCATCGCGCTGGCGCTGCAGGGCGTGCTGGGCAACGTTGCCGCGGGACTCACGATCATCTTCACGCGGCCGTTCCGCGTCGGCGAGTACATCTCGATCGCCGGGGAGGAAGGTATCGTCAGCCAGATCTCGATCTTCAGCACGACGCTGCGCCACAGCGACCTCTCGCTGGTCGTGGTCCCCAACCGCAAGATCGCCGGCGAGATCCTGCACAACTACGGCGAGATCCGGCAGCTGGACCTCAGCGTCAACGTGGCGTACGGCACCGACATCGATGTCGCCGTTGGCGCGGTCCGCGACGTGCTCGCGTCCAATCCACGCGTGCTGCAGGATCCGGCGCCGCTGGTTGCCGCCGCGGCGCTCGGCGATCACGCCATCTCGATCGCCATCAAGCCGTGGGTGGCGGTGCAGGACTTCGTTGCCGCCGCCGGTGAGATCAACCCAGCCGTCGTCGACGCATTCCGCCTGCAGGGCGTGCAGATTCCCGTCCTCCGAGTCACTGTCAGCGCCTGAGGTACTCCATGCGGATCAACGTCAGCCGCGTCTTCGTCTCGGCCAGCCTGCTGCTGGCCGCGTTCGCCACCGGCGCACGACCGGTCGAGCCTGCCCTCGACCAAGTCACGGCACAGCGAATCGACGCGGCGGCCGCGGCAGTGCTGCAGCAGACAGGCGTGCCGAGCGCCTCGATCGCGGTGGTGAGGGACGGCCGTCTCGTCTACGCGCAGGCGTACGGCAGTGCCGAACTGGAACCGAAGGTCCTGCGTGCCCGCCCGGCGATGCGCTACGCGATCGGCTCGATCTCGAAGCAGTTCACGGCGTCCGCGCTGCTCCTGCTGCAGCAGGACGGCAAGCTCTCGCTCGACGACAAGGTGGCGAAGTACTTTCCGCAACTCACCCGTGCGGACGAGATCACGATCCGCCAGCTGCTTTCCCACACGTCTGGGTACCAGGACTACTGGCCGCAGGACTACACGTTTGCCGACATGCGGCAGCCAACACGACCTGCGGCGATCCTCGACCGCTGGGCCCGCCAGCCGCTCGATTACGAACCCGGCACGCGCTGGCAGTACAGCAACACGGGTTACGTGCTCGCCGGGCTCATCGTCGAGAAGGTCAGCGGCGAACCGCTGTACCGGTTCCTCGAACGCCGCATCTTCGAACCGCTGGGGATCGAGTCGGTCCGCGACTTCGACGACGAGCCGCTGGCCCACGGCACGGTACCGGGCTACGAGTCGTATGCGCTGGGACCCCCTCGTTCGTCCGGGTACAGCGGCCTGGGCTGGCTGTTCGGTGCGGGCGGTCTCGCCATGAGCGCCGAGGACCTGGCTCGCTGGAACATCTCGTTGATCGATCGCAGCGTGCTGAGCGCCGACTCCTATCGCGAGCTCGAAACCGAAGTGTTGCTGGGAAATGGCGCGGGCACCGACTACGCGCTGGGACTCGACGTCACGATGGACCGCCAGCGGCGCAAGCTGGAGCACGGCGGCGAAGTCGCGGGGTTCACGGCGCTGAACGTCGTCTATCCCGACGACCGTGCGGCCATCGTGGTACTGACCAATCTCATGGCATCGCATGCGCCCGACCAGCTTGCGGCAAAGATCGCGGACATCGTGTTCGAACACGTCGAACGCGAACGGCCACTTCTCGGCGCAGGCCCTGGCCGATTTCCAGGCGAGCCTCGGCCCGCTCGGTGCGCCGAAGGAATTCAAGCATTTCCGGACGTGGCAACGCGGCGGCATGACCGGCCGCTCGTACCACGCCGTCTATCCTGATCGAAAGCTGCGCGTCTGGACCTACGAACTGCCGGACGGCAAGCTCGAGCAGTTGCAGGTCCAGGCGATCGAGTAGCGAGCAGGCTTCAATTCATCGAGTGTAGCCCGAAGGGATTGCCCTCGGTGTCGACGGCCAGGACGATGTGGCCGTACCCGCCGATCGACATCTTTTCCCGCTGGACCCTGCCGCCCGCCGCCTGCACGCGGCCGCCTTCAACGGCGCAGTCCTCGCACCCGAAGTAAACCATCGTGCCGCCGGGCGTCGAGGGCATGCCGGGCGTGCGGACGAGCGCCCCGCCGGCGCCGGACCGGTCGGGCGACATCTGGAATGCCCACATCTCGAGATCCTGTTCGACGGGACCGAGCTGCTCGAGCTTCACTCCCAGGACGGTCTCGTAGAAGCGCCGGGCGCGAGCCATGTCCTGCACGTAGATCTCGAACCAGCGAACAGCGTTTTCTGCCATGACGGCTCTCCTTGCGTGGTCGGTTTGCAATGTACGTCGCGCCTAGGCGAGCGACCGGCGGATATCACCCGCCAGCTCGTCGATCGCGTGCGTTGCCACCGGCGTTATCTGTGGCAATCCCGCAAAGCCATGGACCATGCCCGCGTAACGACGGGCGACGACCTCGACGCCCGCGGCCCGCAACCTCTCGGCGAACGCCTCACCTTCATCGCGCAGTGGATCGCACTCGGCTGTCACCACGCTGGTCGTCGGCAGCCCGGCGAGATCTGCGTGCAGCAGAGCCACGAGCGGGTTGTTCGCATCGTCCGGCGCACCCAGGTACTGACTCCAGGACCACTGCACGCCGCTGCGAGCGAGCAGGTACCCGCGCCCGTAGGCATGCATCGATTCGGTGTCGCACGCCGGATCCAGCATGGGATACAGCAACGCGAGATGGCTGACGCCGGGCCCGCCGCGTCTTGCGCGCAAGGCGGTTGCCGCCGCGAGGTTGGCACCTGCGCTGTCGCCGCAGAGCGCGAGGCGTTGGGCATCGAGGTCAAAGTCAGCCGCATGGCGCCCAAGCCACCGCAGCACCGCCGAGCAATCGTCGAGGGCGCCGGGAAACCGCGTCTCCGGAGCGCGTCGATAGTCGACGGCAACGACCGCGCACCCGCTGCTGTGCGCGAGCCGGTGGCAGATCGAGTCGTGCGTGTCGAGGTCGCCGAGCACGAAGCCGCCACCGTGACAGAAGAGGATGACCGGCAGTCGTGCCACGCTCGTGGGCCGGTAGATACGCACGTTCAGCGGGCCCGCAGAACCCGGCATCACCCGGTCATCGACCGCATGGAGCGGGGTTCTCGGCGCCGTGATCAGGTACGCCTTGTTGCCGGCCCGCATGTCGTCGACCGAAACGTGTGCGGGCGGCGCACGCAATTCGCTGCGCTTGTCGGCGAGCAACGCGGCGAAGGCCGGATCGACTGGCATTTCGATTTACCCGGCGTCGCACCGCCCTTCAGCGCGCCGCCACGACTTCGATTTCGACCAGAGCGCCCGGCAAGGGCAGTGCCGCCACCTGCACCGTGGTCCGTGCCGGCAGGTTACCGTTGCTCGCTTCGCCGAAGTAGCGCGAGTACGATTTCATCAGGCCGCCGAAATCCATGCCGCCACCCTTCGCCAGGTCGCCCACCATGAAGACGTTCATCTTCACGACGTCGGCCATCGTCAGCCCGGATGCCGCGAGTTCCTTTTCGATCTTGCCCAGCACGCTTGCGGACTGGGTTTCCGTGTCGCCGAGGCGCTCGCTGCTGCCGGCCGGTGCGTCCGGCTTCACGACGTCCGCCAGCGTGCCACTGACGAAAACGATTCGCGCAGTGCCCGGTACGGCGACGCTGCTCGCGATCGGGAAATCGGCCAGCGGCCGGCGCACGATCGCATCTGCGGCGGCTGCAGTGAGCGGTAGACCAAGCACTGCACACGTAACTGTCGATGCAAGCAGTCTGCGGGCGGATGTCTTCATGGAACCTCCTGTCGGGCTGGTGCTGGCGCGCCGCAATGCAAAAATGCGCATGGCCGCGGCGGACATAGCATACTCAGTCCACAACAACGCTCGCAGGGAGAACGCACGTGGACTCAACAGACGCCTCGCGCAGGAAGTTCCTGCAGGCTGCCGGTGGAACCATGGGCATAGCCTGGCTCGCGGCCGCCTGGCCCCAGGTCGTCGCCGCAGCCGAGCACGCCCATCAGATGGCGGCCGACACGGCGGATCGCAGCAAGTTCCTGCTGCTGACCGCGGCACAGGCTCGCGACGTCGACGCGATCGCCTCGCAGATCGTCCCGAGCGGCGCCACGCCGGGCGCACACGAGGCGGGAGTCGTCTACTTCATCGACCACGTGCACGCTGGCCTCTGGAAAGATCGCGCACCGGACTTCATCACAGGACTCACCGAGTTCCAGGCCAGGTGCGCGAAGCACTACGCGGGAGTCGCGCAATTTGCCGATCTTCCCGGCGATGAGCAGACCGCGTACCTCAAGCACATGGAGCACAAGCCGTTCTTCGGCGGCATGCGGTTCCTGACCGTGCTCGGGCTGCTTGCCCTGCCCTCCTATGGCGGCAACGCGGGCAAGCTCGGCTGGAAACTCGTCGGCTTCGACGATCAGCATGCATGGCAACCACCGTTCGGACATTACGATGCCGAGTACGCCGGGTTCGTGCCTTATGCGAAGACCGCGGAGCACCAGGCATGAGCACGCGCAAGTTCAAGCCGGATGACACCGTCGACTTCGTCGTGGTGGGATCGGGGGCCGCAGGCGGAGTGATGGCACGCGAACTGTCGCAGGCCGGCTTCGAAGTACTCGTGCTCGAGCAGGGGCCGCGCTTCACCGCCGCGGACTTCCGCCACGACGAACTCGACTACTGGTTCAACGGCGCTATTACCAACAAGCTCGACACGAATCCGCAGACGTTTCGGAAGACTGCCGCAGAGAAAGCCGAGCGCGTCACGGAGTTCCCGGCCGCCTGGTACGCGCCGAACGTCGGCGGCAGTTCCGTGCATTTCACTGCGAACTTCTGGCGCTTCCACGAGGTCGACTTCGACGAGCGCAACCGCCTTGGCGCGATCGCCGGCACCACGTTCGCCGACTGGCCGATCACGTACGACGAACTCGAGCCGTACTACACCAAGGTCGAGTGGGAAGTCGGCGTGTCCGGGCTCGCGGGCGCGAGCCCGTTCGACCCGTGGCGCAGCAAACCGTACCCGATGCCACCGCTGCCCGTGAAATCGTCGGGCGTGCTGCTCGAGCGCGGCGCGCGCAAGATGGGCTGGCATCCGTACCCGGCGCCGATGGCGATCGCCTCGGTCCCCTACAAGGGCCGCGCCGCCTGCGCGCACTGCGGGTTCTGCATCGGGTTCGGCTGCGAAATGCAGGCGAAGTCGTCGACGCTGTACACGATGATTCCGGAGGCCGAGGCCACGGGGCGTTGCGAAGTGCGCCCGCTGAGCTACGTCTCGCGCATCGAGACGAACGCGGCGGGCCGCGCCACAGGCGTCGCGTATTTCGACAAGGACAAGCGCGAGCACTTCCAGAAGGCGCGCGCAGTCGTCGTGTGCGCCAACGGCGCGGAAACGTCGCGGCTGCTGCTGATGTCGGCCAATGCGAAGTTCCCCGACGGGCTCGCGAACTCGAGCGGCTATGTCGGCAAGAACCTGATGTTCAACACCTACGCCGAGATCAACGCACTGTTCGAGCACGAACTGAACGAGTACAAGAGCGCGCAGGTTACGCGCGTCGTGCACGACTGGTACGACACCGACCCGAAACGCGGTTTCTATGGCGGCGGCGGTATCGATTCGCGCATCGGGCCGATGCCGATCGCATGGTCGCTGTTCGCGCCTCCGCCCGACCGCACGTGGGGGGCCGGGTTCAAGTCGCTGCTGGAGTCCTTGCCGCGCGCGATGATCGTTGCCGGTCACGGCACGTCGTTGCCGCTCGAGACCAACCGCATCGACCTCGATCCGGAACTGAAGGACGCCTGGGGGTTGCCTGCACTGCGGATGACTTACAAGGACCATCCGGACGATCTCGCGATGGCGCGCTACCTGCAGGATCGCGGAGTCGAGTCCATGCAGGCGGCCGGTGCGCTCGAAGTCTGGAAGGGGTCCGTCGCCGAATCGACCGGCGGCCCGCACCTGCTCGGCACGGCGCGCATGGGCAACGACCCGAAGACTTCGGTCGTGGACAAGCATCATCGCAGCCACGACATCCGCAACCTGTTCGTCTGCGACGGCTCGAGCTTCGTGACGTCCGGTCGCGGGCAGCCGACGATGACGATCCAAGCCCTCGCGTTCCGGGCGGGCGACCACATCGCGCAGTTCGCGAAACGCGGCGAGATCTGACGATCAGGCGGCCCGCATACTCGCCAGACGCTTGCCGATGATGGCCTCGGCCTCGCCCATGATCCGGTCGATCAGCTCTTTGCAGGTCGGCACGTCGTGGATCAGGCCGGCGACCATGCCGCACGACCACGCGCCGGCCTCCATGTCGCCCTGCTGCATGACCTTGGTGTAAGCCCCGGCCACGTACTCGCGGATGTCGTCGATCGTGGTCGCCGCACCCTTCTGCTTCTCGATCTCGACGACCTTGTCGACCGCCGTGTTGCGCAGGACGCGCTCGGTGTTGCGCAGCGATCGCATGATCAGGCGCGTATCGAGCTCGGTGGCCTGCACCAGCGCCTGCTTCACGTTCTCGTGCACCGGCGCTTCCTTCGTTGCGATGAAGCGAGTGCCCATGTTCATGCCTTCGGCGCCGAGCGCGAGCGCCGCCACCAGGCTACGCCCATCGGCCATGCCGCCCGAAGCGACGAACGGAATCTTCAGCGCCTCGGCGGCGAGCGGCAACAGGATGATGTTCGGCACGTCGTCCTCGCCCGGGTGGCCGCCGCACTCGAAGCCGTCGACGCTCACGGCGTCGCAGCCGATCTTCTCGGCCTTGAGTGAGTGCCGCACCGACGTGCACTTGTGGATGACCTTGATGCCGTGCTGCTTCAGCACCGGCATGTACTGTTCGGGGCTGCGACCCGCCGTCTCGACGATGCGAACCCCGCCTTCGACGATCACCTGGATGAGTTCGGCGTACGGCGGATTGGCGAACGTCGGCAGGAAGGTCAGGTTCACCCCGAACGGCCTGTCCGTCATCTCGTGGCAGTGCTTGATCGCGGCCGCAAGCTTCTCAGGCGTGCCGAGCGTCAGCGCCGTGATCATGCCAAGCCCGCCCGCGTTCGAAACGGCCGATGCCAGCTCGGGCAAACCCACGAAATGCATGCCGCCCTGGATGATCGGGTGCTGGATGCCGAAGAGTTCGGTGATGCGGGTCTTCATGGGAGGCCTCGGATTCTTGTTGGCGGGAACCAGCCATTGTCGCCGATTCGGTAACGCACCGCCCAGCCTCGCGGGTGGGCGAGATAACGAGCTGGATAGAATTACCCGCCAGGACGCGCCGTGCGGGGCGTCCGTCGATGTCTAACGAACCCGGCGCGTCGCTCATTTCCTGGACGCGGTGACCTTCCTTGCTTCAGCCAGTGCCTTGTCCGCAGCGCGCTTCGCGCACTCCTTCGTGTTGGGCCCGGAGTCCGGATAGGCCTTGCCGAGCTTGTCGCAGACCACCGTCGCCGCCTCGTTGATCCGCCACTCCAGCGTCGCGACATCCGCCGGCTTCGCCAGGTCGAGGTCGGCGTAGCTCACTCGACTCGACATGACGACCTTGTAGTACCCCGGCGCCGGGCTGGCCGTTTCAGCCTTGCCCTCCTTCACGATGGGCGACGCCTCGACCACGATTTCTTCCAACGGCTGGGCGAGGACATTGCCCCAGGCCATGCACGCCGCAAGCGGCACTGTGACCGCGAGGAACTTCCTTCTCATGACGCACTCCTTCGGTATTGGAGGCCAGGCGTGCCGGAACGGCGCACTCTTCGCCACGTCGCTTAAGGCTAATCCCGGGCGTGCAGAAGGAGAATTCGGAGTGTTGGAACAGTGCGCCGGTATTAATCGCGAGCCGGCGAACGCCAACGAGCGCCGGGGGGCGCGCTGTGCTGCCGTAACCCGTCGAGCCATCCCTGATTCCGGAAACAGGTGAGCGCGGCCCGTGATCCCCCTATCATCCGGACATGAGCCTGACCCGCCGCAGTGTCCTCGCCGTGCTTGCGGCGCTCGTCGTCCTGATCGCAGTGATCGCGTATCGC
>JAPLSF010000299.1 GCA_026398785.1 Pseudomonadota bacterium
CGTCATTAGCGAACACTATCGCGAACTCGGCGAGAATCGATCGCGCGTGTTCGGTGTCAACGGCGGCACAGTCGGACGCGCGCCGAGCAACGACTGGGTCCTGCCCGACCCGCGTCGCGTGGTCTCCGGCCACCATTTCGAAGTGCAGTTCCACGGCGGCAAGTACTGGCTGATCGACACCAGCACCAACGGCGTCTTCGTCAACGATGCGGACGATCCCGCCTCGGACACGGGCCGTATCGAGCTGAACGATGGCGACCGTCTGCGCGTGGGCGACTACGACATCCTGGTCAGCCTCGACAATCGCATCGATTTCCTGCCCACGACGGGCGACGAACAATCCGCCGCGCAACACCTCGACTCGGACATCGGCCACAGCCTCAACTTTGACAACCTGCTCACGCCGCGCGAGACGGGCGAGAGCGGCTCGCTGCCGATCGGCAACGCGTTCGGCGTGCGCCTGAACGTCGAGTCGCGCGCGAAACTGCTCGAGACGTTGCAGCGCACCGTGGAATCTTCGGGCGAGAGTTCGTTCGATCCGACGCGCACGGGCCGAATCGATTCGGTCGTGCCGGGCATGGAGCCGGCCGATGGCAGCGACCCCGCCCCTGCGCCGCCCCCGCTCAACAGGCCGGCAGCGCCAGCTCCCGGCAATCAGGACTGGGCACTGCGCACGCGCCAGATTCCACGCGAAGAACTCGAGGACGCGCTCTCACGACGCAAGACGCGAGTCGATGCACGTGAGCGCTCGCTCCCGTTTCACCAGCAGGCCAGCACGTGGACAGACCTGCGGTCGGCCGTGCAGGCGTTCTGCCGTGGCGCCGGCATCGATCAGGCCACGCTCTCGCCCGAAGCCCAGGCCATGCTGCCGCTCGTTGCCGGCCAGTTGCTGCGCGAGGCGGTCGTCGGACTCAACGACATCCTGCGTGCACGTGCAACAGGCGCCGTAGCTGCAGCCGTTGCGGCCGTACCGGTGGCACCGGGCAACAGCAGCAACCCGCTCCGTTCGTCGACGAGCATCGAGCAGACCCTGCAGCGTCTCTTCGAATCGCACGGACGACTCTTTGCGGGCCCGGTCGACTCGTTGCGGGACGTGCTGCAGGACACGCGCGACCACGAGACAGCACTCGCCGCCGGCATGAAGGCAGGGCTCGATGCCGTGCTTGGCCAGCTCTCACCGGTGAACGTCTCCGACCAGTTCGAGCAAGGCCGGGCCCGCCAGCTCGCACCGGGGCAGGATCCGCGTCCCCGGTACTGGGAGCACTACTCCGAGTTCTACCGCCTGCTCACCCAGCAGACGGCCGGCACCGAAGAAATGCCGCGGTCGTTCACCGAAGCCTTCGAGCTCGAGTACGCGCGCGTACGTGGGGACCTGCGGCAGAAGCGCCCGACCTGACGACCGACGTCATCAGCTGCGCCCTTGAGCGACACATCCACGATCCACCGCACCGGCCGCGCCAGCAGCCGCGAGAACCGCCGGGCGGCGCGTACGCACCGCGCGGCCGAGAAGCTGCCCTACATTCGCCGCCGCATCCCAACGGTTGAACTGCTGAATGACGAAGCCGTCGAGATCATCGAGGCCAATGCCGAGACGATCCTCGAGGAAATCGGCATCGAATTCCGGCGCGACCCGCAATCGCTGCGCCTGTGGGGCGAGGCAGGAGCCGATCGTCACGGACCTCGACGGTGGCCGCCGTTACGGCACGCTCGCCGACCTGCACAACTTCATCAAGCTCGCCCATGTCGCGCCTGCGATCCATTTCTCCGGCGGCTGCATGGTCGAGCCGATGGACGTGCCCGAGGGCAAGCGCCACCTCGACGTGCAGTACGCGTTCTTCCGTTACAGCGACCACGATCATTGTGCCCGCCGTGCTCGCCGGCGCGATGGGACCAGTGACGCCTGCAGGCTGCATGGCGGAATTGCTGGCGGAGACGATGGCCGGCATGGCACTGACGCAGCTCGTGCGGCCGGGCGCTCCCGTGATCATGGGCTCATTCGTCGGCGCCATCTCGATGCGCACCGGGGCGCCGACCTTCGGCACGGCGGAAGCGACGCAGATGATCTTCGCCACGGCGCAGCTGGCGCGACGACTCGGCGTCCCCTGCCGCAGCGGCGGCTCGCTCTGCTCGTCGAAGACGGCCGATGCGCAGGCTGCCTACGAAAGCGCACACACGCTGCTGCCGACCCTGCTCGCGGGCGTCAACCTCGTCACGCATGCGGCCGGCTGGCTCGAAGGCGGACTTGTCGCGGGCTACGAGAAGTTCGTCATGGACGTCGACCAGCTCGCGATGATGCAGGCACTGGCGAGCGGCATGGACATGAGTCCGCGCGGCCAGGCGCTCGACGCCATCCGCGAGGTCGGTCCAGGGGGCCATTTCCTCGGTTGCGCGCACACGCAGGAAAACTTCGAAGCGGCGTTCCACCAGTCGACCATCGCGGACTACTCGTCGTACGAGCAATGGTCGAGCGAAGGCAGCCTGAACGCCGAACAGCGCGCCAACGTGGTCTGGAAGCGCATGCTCGCCGACTACGAAGATCCCGGTCTCGACCCCGTGATCGACGAGGCCCTGCAACAATTCATGCGCGAGCGCCGCGCGGTGCTGCCGGACAGCCTCGACGAGGAATAGCAGTCGATGAAGAGTCACTATCGCGTCGTCGTGATCGGCGGCGGCATCGTCGGTGCCAGCGTGCTCTACCACCTCACGCGCAAGGGCTGGGGCGACATCGCACTGATCGAGCGCGCGGAGCTGACGGCCGGCTCCACCTGGCACGCCGCGGCTGGTTTCCACGCCATCAACGACGATCCGCACATCGCCGCGCTGCAGGCGTACACGATCAGGCTGTACCGGGAAATCGAGGCCGAGAGCGGCCAGAGCGTCGGCATGCACATGCCTGGCGGCTACAGCATCGCGACGACGCCAGAGCGCTGGGAATGGCTGCAGTCCGAGTTCGCGGTTTACCAGACGCTCGGCATCGAGGCTCGGCTGGCGACGCCCGAAGAGATCGTGAGCGAGTGCCCAATCGTCGACCCCAACGGACTGCTCGGCGGCCTCTTCGACCCGCACGAAGGCGCAGTGGATCCGCACGGCACGACGCATGCGTTCGCAATCGCGGCGCGCAAGCGTGGCGCCGAAGTGATCCTGCGCAACCGCGTGACAGGGCTGCAGCCGCACGCCGACGGCTGGCTCGTCGAGACCGAACAGGGAACGATCGTCGCGCAGCACGTGGTCAATGCCGGCGGGCTGTGGGCGCGCCGCGTAGGGCGCATGGTCGGCGTCGACCTGCCGCTCACGCCGATGCAGCACCACTACCTCATCACCGAAGACCTGCCGGAGCTGCTGGCGCGTCCCGACGAGATGCCGTGCGTGACCGACCTCGAAGGCTGCACGTACCTGCAGCAGGAGCGCAAAGGCGTGATCCTCGGCGTGTACGAGCGCAATCCGCGCCACTGGAAGACCGAGGGCGCCGAGTGGGACTACGGCATGGAGCTGCTGCCGGAGGACATCGACCGGATCAGTCCTGAACTGCTGATTGGATTCACGCGGTTTCCGTCATTGGAGCGTGCCGGCATCCGCAAATGGGTGAACGGCGCGTTCACCTTCACACCCGACGGCAATCCACTCGTCGGCCCCGTGCCTGGCCAGCGCAATTTCTGGGCGGCCTGCGGCTGCATGAGTGGTTTCTCGCAGGGCGGCGCGATCGGCAAGGTGCTCGCGGACTGGATGGTCGAGGGCGACCCGGGCACCGACATCTTCGGCATGGACGTTGCCCGTTACGGCAAGTTCGCAGCCGACGACCGATACCTGCGTGACACGACGGCGCAGTTCTACGCGCGACGTTTCGTCATCGCCTATCCCAACGAAGAGCTGCCCGCCGGCCGCCCGCTCAAGACGACGCCGAGCTACCGGGCGCAGAAGTCGCTCGGCGCGCGCTTCGGCGTGGTGTGGGGCATGGAATCGCCGCAGTATTTCTCGACCGGTGAACCGGACTTCGTCGAACCACCGACGCTGCGACGGTCCGCCGCCGATCGGTTCGTCGCCGCAGAAGTCGCGGCCACTCGATCTGCGGCGGGCCTGCTCGATACGGGCGTGTATGCACGCTACGAAGTCCGTGGCCCCGGTGCGGGAAAATGGCTCGATTACCTGCTCGCTTCGCGCATGCCTGCGGTGGGTCGCATTCGCCTGGCGCCGATGCTCAATCCTGCGGGACGCCTGATGGGCGATCTCACCGTCACGAGGCTCGACGACGACCGCTACTGGCTCGTCGGTTCGTATTACCTGCAGGAGTGGCACCTGCGCTGGTTCCGCGATCACCTGCCGGCGAGCGGCGTCGAGATCGAAAACCTCTCGGAGAGCTGGCTCGGGTTTTCGCTGTCGGGACCGCAATCGCGCGCGATACTGGCCTCGCTCACGACGAGCGACGTTTCCGATCAGGGCATGCCGTTCATGGGTTGCGCCAGCATTGCAGTCGGACCGACGTCCGCGGTCGTGGCGCGCCTTTCGCTGACCGGCGAACTCGGCTACGAGATCAACGTGCGTGCGTCGCAACAGCACGCACTCTGGCAAGCACTGACGGCAGCCGGCACTCCGCTGGGCATGCGCCCGATCGGGATGCGCGCGCAGGACAGCCTGCGGCTGGAAAAGGGCTACGGCGTCTGGTCGCTCGAGTTCTCCACGTCCTGCACGCCGGCAATGGCGGGTCTCGAACGCTTCGTCGCTGCAAACAAAGGTGACTTCATCGGGCGCGATGCATTTCTGGCTGCACGGGCAGCAGGTCCAGAGATGAAGCTCGTGCTGCTGGAGGTCGAATCCCCCGAGGCCGACGCCACCGGCTACGAGCCGATTCATCACGGCGGACGGCGCATCGGCTACGTCACCTCCGGGGCATACGGCCATCACGTGCGGCAGAGTCTTGCGCTCGCCTACGTCGACACCGAATGGCGCGCGACAACCGAGCCGTTGTCCGTAACGATTCTGGGCAAACCGCGCACGGCCCGGATCCTGCGCGCACCGCCCTACGATCCGACGGGTTCGAAACTGCGTGGCTGACGTCCGGCACATTGATGGAGGTGACGCGTGAAGGTTCGCTGGACGATCTTCCTGTTCCTCGGCGGCTTCGCGATGCTCGCGTACGTCCAGCGCACGAGCCTGGGTGTGGCTGCACAAAACATCATGCCGGACCTGCACCTCTCGCAGTTGCAGATCGGCTGGCTGAATGCGGCATTCGCCACGTGCTATACGCTCGCTCAGGTACCGGGCGGTGTCCTTGGCCAGCGCTATGGAGCGCGGCTCATGTACACGGTGGTCGGACTGGCCGGCCTCGTTGCGACGATCGCGACCCCGCTCGCTCCGGTGGTGCTGGCAGGCACGGCATTGTTTGTCGCACTGCTCGCCGCACAGGGGTTGCTCGGCCTGGCACAAGGGCCAGTGTTTCCGATGTTCGCCGCAGTGTCGCAGACCTGGTTTCCGCAGCGACAATGGGCGCTCGCCAACGGCGGCAACGCCTTGATCATGAACATCGGTGGTGCCATGACGGCGCCGCTGATCGTAGTCCTCACCGCACACTACGGCTGGCAGGGCGCGCTGTTGTGGATCGCCCTGCCCACCGTGCGGCTCACGACCGCCTGGGCCTGGTACGGACGTGACCGGCCGGTGGAACACCCGCGAGTGACCGCGGAGGAACTCGCAGAACTCGATGCGAGCGACATGGCCAAGCCGGCGCCGATGACTCTTGCGCGTATGAGGCAGATCGTCGGACAGCGCGACGTGCTGCTGCTGACGTTTGCTTACTTCTGCCTCAACTACGTGTTCTATCTGCTCGGCACGTGGTCGTTCCTGTACCTGGTGCAGGAGCGCAGCTTCACCGGTCTAGAGAGCGGCTTCGCGGGCATGCTGCCGTGGATCGGCGCCGGCCTTGGCGCCGGCATCGGTGGTTTGCTGTCTGACTTCATCGCGACGAGGATCGGCTATCGCTGGGGCTATCGACTCATCCCAATGTTCTCGTTGCCACTGGCGGGCCTGCTGCTGCTCGTGACCGTCGGCGTTTCGGCGCCCTACGCCGCCGTGCTGGCACTGATGGCGACGTTCTTCATGATCGAGCTGAACGAAGGCCCGTTCTGGGCCGCGATGATGCGGGTGGCGCGTTCGGACACGGGGGCGGCCACTGGCGTGTTGAACACGGGCGGAAACTTTGCGGGCATTGTGTCGGCGCCCGTCATTGGCGCACTGTCGGGCGCGGGCAATTGGCACGCGACGTTCGTGATCGGCGCCGCGTTCGCATTCGTCTCGGCGGCGTGCTGGCTTGCGATCGACCCGGATCGACGGGTCGCCGTCGCGGCGTCGCAGGCATGACCGGAACGAGGTTGAGTACTTGACGGCGAACGGAGCAGATTCACCATTGCCAGGCATCGGCAGCCACGGAACGACACCCATCATCCACGCGGCTAGCGTCGCGCGGCGGCATTCACTCCCAGGTGCGATTCGAGGAACTGCTCGATTCTTTCCAGGACCTGGACGCGCGTACCGGCCTGCGACAACCAGTGGTCTTCACCGGGCAACTTGACGTACTCGACCGGGCGCCCGATGCCCTGCAATGCCGCGGCCATGACCTCGGACTGCCGCGGCGATACTACGGTGTCGAACTCGCCGTGCATCAGCAGCACGGGCGCGCGGAAGCTCTGCGGCGAGCGTGACGGTGACCGCGCCGGCAACTTCGGATCTGTCGCCTTGCCGATGTGCTGCTTCCAGTATGCGATTGCATCCGAGTCTTCGCCGCCGCGGCGCTCGAGGTCGCCCAGCATCAACGGCAGGTCGGACACGCCATTGATGCTGGCGGCGCAGGCGTAGAGGTCGGGCCGGAAGGCTGCGCCGGCAAGGGCCGCATAACCGCCGTAACTGGCGCCCACGATGCAGACTCGCGACGGATCGGCGATCCCGCTGGCGACCGCATGACGCACACCGTCGCTCACGTCGTCCTGCATGCGGCCGCCCCATTCGCCATAGCCTGCAAGCCGGTGCGCACGACCGAAGCCGGTCGAACCGCGAAACTGCGGCTGCAGCACCGCATATCCGCGCGTGGCGATAAACTGCGCCAGCCAGTCGAAGGCGAATTCGTCGCGAGACTCGGGTCCGCCGTGCGGCATCACGACGAGCGGCAAGTTTTCGGCCTTGCGTCCTGGCGGAACCAGCAGATAGGCCGGAATGCTGACGCCGTCGCGCGCGAGGTACTGGATCGCACGCACTTCCGCGAGCGCGGCGCCGATCAGCCCCACGTACCCCTCGCCGACGATGTCGGCCGCGCCCTTTTCGAAATCAATAAGATAGATCGTCGACGGATGAGATGGCGATTCGACGTTTGCGAGGACTCGCCGGCCGTCGACCGATCGATCCATGATGTGGACCGCACGGCCGGGAAAGGCCTTGTCGAGCTTGCGTTGCTGCGCGGTCCGCGCCGGGTCCAGCCACTGCGTGGTCCCGGTCAGGCCGCCCGTCCGGTAACCCAGCAATGCCTGGCTCGCAGGCTCGGCGTAGATGGCCGCAATGTCCGTGCCCTGCACTTCGTGCAGCAGGGCCGGCGGCGCCGAGCCATCCAGCGGGACCGACCAGACCTTGGCGTTGGCGGTGCCGTTCTCGCCCAGGAAAACCAACGACTTCCCGTCTGCAGTCAGACCGCCGAGCGCCAGGTCCTCGCGTCCTGTGACGCGGTGCACTTCACCCCAACCTCTGCCCGTACGGCCGTACAGGCTGGACTGCTCGGCCTCCACGCGCCGGTCAAGACGACCCACCGGCCCACCCTGCGCATCGAAGGCCCATTCTTGCGTGTACGTCGTGCCTCGTTCGACCAGGCGGTCTTTCCCGGTGCCGGTGTCGACTTCGTACAGCGTGTCGACGTACCCGGAGTCCTTGCGCGCATTCTGCAGGTGCGTGTCGATGGTCTGTCGCGCCCGCGAACTCGAGTAGTCCCAGGCCTGGATCAGGACCTTGTCCGGCTTTCCCGGACTCGGCCCGATCACGCGGGTATTGGTGCGCAGGTATTCGCCCTCCGGCAGCAACATGCGTGGTGCCCCGCCGCCGATATCGGCCGCTACCGTGCGGAAGAACTCGAACATGGTCTGCGTGTTGTTGACGTTGTTGCTGTAGCGGGCGAGACCGCTGATCTCGATCAACGCGGTGTCCGCATCGGCCCAGCTGAGGCCGCGCAGCTTGTCGCCTTGCGCCAGCGTCAGTACGCGCCTTGGTTCTTCCTGCCCGGGCTCCAGCAGGACAACCTTGTGTCCGTCCCTCGTCCAGCGGTCCAAGGCAATCGTGCGTCCGTCGGGCGCGAGCGCGATGTACGAGAACTCCGACGAGGCGGCGAAGGCCGCTGCCGGGGGCGCGTCGCCGGCAAGTGCAGTGCCCGCAAGCAACGCCAGGATGGCGCAGGCGCGCGCGGCAATCGAGGCAGAATTCTGTAGGTCGGCGGGCTGATCCGCGAGTTGCAGCATGCGCCAATCATTCCGTGATGCGGTCGTATTGTCCGGTGAGATTAGCAGTTCAGCCGAAACGAAAACGCCCCCTTGCGGGGGCGTTGTCACATCTGGCGGAGAGGGTGGGATTCGAACCCACGTGGGGCTATTAAACCCCCATCCGATTTCGAGTCGGCGCCGTTATGACCGCTTCG